>JALGTS010000101.1 GCA_029821255.1 Candidatus Zipacnadia bacterium | reverse complement strand
GGCAAACGCGGCAGATGTGGCTGGCTACCCGGCTGCCCGCCATGGCTCGTCCTGGCCTGTACCGGGGCACACTTACCTGCAGTTGGCCAGGCGGCAGTCAGCAGGTAACAGTGCACTTGCGCCTGTGGAACTTCCGCCTGCCCGATCAGTCGCCTTTGGCAGTCTGTTGCTGGCTGAACATCTATGGTCCTGCAACTGGCGCTTCAGCCAGGATGCTGGAGGATTACCACCAGCACTACGGTAACGTCCTGGGAACCGTCTTAGACCAGCGCAGCCACCTGATGCTGGACGGAATCTATGATGAATCAGGCCAGTTAGACCAGCCGATTAGGTCAGTCCATCTGCGAGATATTGCCAAGGCGGCCCGCCGATTTAACATGCGTCGTCTGCTGCTGGGATGTACCTACCATTTCCGGCGAATGGATTGGCTGGGAGCGGCCCGTGGTAGCAAGCTATCACGGCTGGAGTTTGGCTCGCCTGGCTATACCAGGATAGCTGGCGCTGTACTTGACAAGATTGCCAGGATCTTCGCGGAAGAAGGCTTGGGCTATGACCGATGGATGATGTATCCGTATGATGAGTATCTCGGACCGGAATTCGTCAAAGTAGGCAAACTGATCCGGTCATTGAATCCTAAAGTTCAGATTTTCAGCGACAAAAGTGACGACATCCATGAGATGAGGGCGGCAGCTCCGTATCTGGATGTCTGGTGCCCGCATGTTGCCCAGATCATGTCCGACACTGATGGTGAGGGCGGCAGCTCCGTATCTGGATGTCTGGTGCCCGCATGTTGCCCAGATCATGTCCGACACTGATGGTGAGCGCCTGGCATTTATGCGCCAGACTGGCAAGCCGATCTGGAGCTATACCTGCTCGGCCTACCGGGGTAGTCCCGCCCTGCGCCCTTACCGTTGGCACGGATGGTTCACTTTCCACTACCACCTGGATGGCCAGGGTACCTGGCACTACCATGGCATGAATTGCGGGCTGGTCGGTTACCCCGACGAGGTGGGTATGGAGGCGGGCGAGGATGGCTGGTGGGTAATCTGGTCACCGCGACTGTTCGCCTGGACCGACGGTATTGAAGATCACATGTACCTGACCATGCTTCAGCGTTACGTTGACCGCAATCCCAATGCTCTACGGGCTAATGAGGTACGCCGGATGCTGGACGAGGCGGTAGCGGAGGTCCTTGCCAATGCGGGTGCCCCTGAGGTCTACCGCAGATGGCATAATAAGCTCGGCCAGACCATTGAGCGGCTTAACTTGCCTACTCTTGAAGTGGAGTAAGCGACCAATGCAAAGAGGTCAGCCTCCTCTGGGCTGACCTCTTTGCATATTATATCGGTGTCACCTATTGTATTGAACTGGGGAATAGCTTGTTAGCCGCTGCCTCAGTCAGATCTACTACATACTGCATAGTGCGACCTGGGGGCAGGTCAAAGCGCACCAGTAGACTGTCATTGTGCTGGGCAAAGCTCCCTTCACCAATAGTGCTGTCGATTTCGTAGCAGTACAGCTTCTTCACCTCTCCTCTGTGGATAGGCAGGGCTACTCCAAACCTCAGCCGCTGCTTGGTAGGATTGGTAGCTGCCACCAGTAGCCGATTACCCCATGCCCGAACCGCCTTGACTACTGCCTGCGAGCCCTCCTCACTGTTTATCATCCGTGCTTCCACTGGCTGCCCGGTCAGAACATACTTGACGCCAATGGGCCGCATTATCAGATTACCCGCTTTGGTTAGACGTATATAATTTCTATCCTCCCGCCCCGCATACGGTCCCCACCACACCATGCCCCAGTTATCGCTTCTTAGCGTGAAGACATTTATGTGATCCAGCACACCGGGGTGGGCTAACAGGGCCCGCTCCAGATTGCGGAAGTAGCTGTACTGGCTTTCCCATGTATATTTGCTCCGTCTTCCGTCGTCCTGCCCCTGCATGCCTGTTTCGGTCATCCAAACCTCTCGCTGCGGCCAGCGTTTTGTCCTCCCCTCCGCCTCTGCTATGGCCTCGTTTAGAAATTTGGCTTCAAACATAATGGATGGTATGCTGCGATAATTGTGAAAGCTGATGCCATGAGAGTGGTGCAATATAATGGAGTCGGCAAGTAAGGGGGTAACACCGGCGATAGGGTTGTAGATGCTGTTGCCTTCTGTACCGTAGGCAAGAGGCAAAACCCCGGCATTCTGGCCGTCACCATCAGCGTCCCAACGGTCTGCAGCAGCCAGCTCCTCGTCTGTAGCCCGGATGAAATCGCGCAGCTCCGCGAAGGTATAAGGCGCCGTGCGGTAGGAGGTGTTCAGAATATCGGCTACAGTATCGGGGTCTACGGCTTTGGCAAAGCTTGGTTCATTGAACGGCTCGTACCAATCCACGTACTTGCCGACAGCCTCGCCCACTTTGCGCACCAGAGCCCGGTAAGCGGGCATTTTAGCATGACCGGTGTCTGGGCGACGGGCCCATAGTGGCGGTGAGCCCCAAGTCTGGAAGATGAGCAGTATCTGAATACCGTGGTCATAGTACCACTTGGCCCCGCGTTTCATATTCTCAAAAGTTCCTTTTACATGGGCATACTCGGCTCCTTCGGTCCACTGGCCAGCCTTGGGCTGGAGAACGCCTGGCTTATGCGGTAACCAATACACATCACTTCGGGCCCAGCCTCCCGGCATCATCGACAGTCCCTGCCATGCCTGGATAGTTGGGGAGTTTGTATCCTCTGGATTGTCGGGCAGAAAGATGGAGTTTCCAAATCCAAAATCAGGAAAGGCCGGCGAGTTTTCCACCTGTGGAGCAGGTCCATCCAGTGGCTGGACGTCCACATCGCCAACTACCACCCAGCCCTCCTCGCCAGGCTGCAGCACGACTGTATTGTCCTCTTCCAGCCACTGTGGCGCCAGCACCCAATAGGCATGCTGGTCCAGTCGCCGTCCGTCATTGCCGTAACCCACCGTATAGAAGGGCAGCAGATCGATCTCATTGATCCGCGCTAGCAAACGGGCACCGAAGTTGTCAGCGTCAATAATGGTGGCTGTGAGCAAGTACCTTTGGCCTGGCTCGGCTTGGAAACTTTTGCTTATCGGCCTGGTCAGAGCTCGGGCAGGTCGTTCTGAACAAGCTACCTGACGCTCGAGCAGCGGCCGCAGACTACTGGGGGCCATCCGTAACTGTTCTGCAGCCTCCGGGTAAACTGTTACCTGCCGTACATTAGCTCCGTTGTGCCCCAATATGCTCACTTGATGCTCGCCAGCCGATACCTCAATTGGTAAAAGCCAGATCCCGTGGCGAGCGATCGTTTGGGCCTCGTCGGGAATAGCCAACGGCGGAATAGTACCTATCTTCTCCCTATCCACAAATACATCTAACCAAGACTGATACCAACTGCCATAGGCATACTTGGTCCGCTGGTCGAAGTCTATAGTCAGGCCAGCCTGTCCATCGGGAAACTCCATGATGAACTGCCCCATAGTGCTGGTATGGCGGTCATCTGGCGTGGCTTGCATCCCGGGTTGATGCCGCTCTTCGCTGGATAGATGCAAGCTATCTTCTTGAAGTGCGTAAAAATGGTGGTTGCCTATGACCTCAAAGCTATGATCGTGCATCGAGTGGGCAGCGCTGAGGTCTTTGCCCAGCACCACAGTATCCACCGGCTCAGGTAGTTGTGGCTTATCCGGCAATACCACTGTCACAGTGGACAACGGTTGGCCCTGCTCATCAAGTAATTGCAGATAAAACCCAAAGCCTCCCTGGTCGTTGCTCACCTTGATCAGCAGAGGATTGTCGCCCGGCTTGAACGCTACTGCGGCCTCATTCTGGCCGGGCTTTGCACTGCGAAAGACATTCTGGGCCAGCACCACCTGCCCATTTAGCCATATCTTAATGCCGTCATCAGAACCTGCCAGTAGGCGCGCTGTGCGCTGGATGGGGCTGCGCAAGATGCAATAAGCATAGCTGCAGACATATCCTGACGGCTCACTGGGTCCCAGCAGATCCACATAACCATCAGCAGCATTAGTAGTCAGTTTCTGCCACGTCTGGCGAACCCGCCGCTGGTCACCAAATACCCAGTAGTCCTCTGTGGTTTTGGGAAAGATGGCATCCACTTGAGCACCGGGATAGGGATGGATGTTGGCCTCACCACCTACGCCAGCCAGGAAGTCGACGTCAAACCCCAGCGACTGCCGGGGCTTGTGAAACGGAGCCCCTCCCGGATTGGGGAACCCCCCACAGACCAGCCAGTGTCGAATGAATCCGTCGCTACCCACTTGGTAGCTATCCGCACTGCCTGCTACTGCTCTAACCATCAATAAAGACACGAAGACTACCAGGAGCTGTCTGAGCATCATTATCACCCTCTCAGTAACGGCCTGTTCTTTGCTGGCGGCCTTGTACCTTCTCAGGAGGAGGAATTAGCCACCCTATGACTAATCTATTATGCGACCGTACGTACCTGGCAGGACTAATCTGATACTATTTCGCGAATGTGGAGACAATAATTATGCAAGCAGGCACAGAAAGGAGGAGAGGAGGCAAGGGGAGACCGGCCAGGCATTTGTCCAGATGGACAGTGGCCGTAGCCATGGCTTGCCTTGCGTTGTGCGAGTTAGGACAACACCCCATGCTGCAAGCTACCCCACAGTCTCCCACCGATGCTGTCCTCGCACAGCAAATGCAGACCTGTCATCAGCGTATCTGGGAGCGTTTGATCCATCCCCAACTTGGGCTAATCTACGACTACGTTGGCCCGGACGAGGATGCCCGGCCGCCGTTTTGGTGGTTGCCTACTGCTGAGGAGATCGCCCGGCGTTATCCCAATCCCCAGGGCTGGTCAACGGGCATGGAAGATTCGTCGCTAAACGGTGGGGTATACCTTACAGCGATGGTCACAGCCTACCGCCTGACAGGTGAGACGCAATACGCAGAGAAGGCTCGCCGGCTCTACCAAGGATTAATGCGCACTGCCACTTGTAGTCAGGAGACTGGCTTGATCGTGCGTAGCTTGACTTATGATGGCCAGCACTGGTATCCGGCCTCCTCGGTAGACCAGTACACCTGGTGGTTCCATGGGATGTGGGTCTATGCCCACTCGGACATTGCCACTCCGCAGGAGGTAGCTGCCATCAAACAGGTTGTCCACGATGTCTGTACCCGCCTGGAGCGCGACGGTTGGCAGATTCTGCAGGAGGACGGCAAACCCGCCTATTGGTGCAACCTGGATGCTATTCGGATAGACCGCAGCTCTCGGCTTCTGGAATTGCTACTCATCGCCTATGATCTGAGCGCCGATCCCCATTGGCTGGAGCTCTATCAACAGAAGCTGGCCGAACAAAACTATGCGCGCTTGGACAGCATTCAGGATTGGTTGGCGATGACTGGTACTCCCTATGTCATTTTGCAAAACGCCGCCTCGCTGATCCCACTGATTGCGCTGGAAACCAACGACGACATCCGTAAGTGCTATACTACCAGCTTGACGGCTTGTGCGCGGGGTATGTGGTATGCGGTCCTGGCCTGTTATCGCTATGACTCGGAACAGGTGGCAAGCGCTGACTGGGATCCAGACTGGCGCAAGCGTTACCCACCCGACGGCTTTCACAAGGGGGGCATCTCGTTTGAGCCACCTGGTTGGCAGTTTGAGGATGAAGTTGTCCGCCGCCCCTGCGAAGCAATGCTGGTGATAGCCTATGCTGCTGATCACGATCCTATGATGCGTATTGATCGGGTCCGCGAGCAGTTTGCTCATACCCTGCGTTATGCCTTGACCACTTACGAGTACGAGAAGCTGCACAGCTATAGCTTGATCTATGCGGAGACGCTCTATTGGGTAGCGCTGGACAAAGGGCTTGTCAGCAGGCCGCTTGCGGAGTCTGAGTGAATAGAGGATAGCACCGCGGCTTGCC
>JALGTS010000100.1 GCA_029821255.1 Candidatus Zipacnadia bacterium | reverse complement strand
CATGACGCCGTGGCGGTTGTTGGCCTTCCCGGGGTCGGCGGAGTGGGCACCGCAGCGGCAAAGCTGCTGATGGACCGCCTCGGCGCCAAGAGGATCGCCGAGATCCCCCTCTCAGACCTGTCAGACAGCGTCGTCGTCGAGAACGGGGTGATACGCCTCCCCCGGATCGAGTTCTACGCCTCCAAGGCGGCCGGGCGCGATGTCATCATCGTCGTCGGCGACGATCTGCCCCCCGGTGCACGCTCCGAGGATCGCTATGAGCTGTGCGGCAGGATCCTCTACCTACTGGAGAGGCTGGGATGCTCCGAGGTCGTCACCGTCGACGGGATGAGAGGGGAGGAGACCGAGAGAGTCTACGTAGCGGGGTCGGGCGCCTCCGAAGGCGAGGGCGGCCAACGCATTGTCAGCGCTGCCGGCGTCCTGCTGGGGCTGGCCGGGATCAGAGGTATCCGCGGCCGCTGTGTACTCGTCACGACATCGACGCCTCAGACCGAGGACGAAAAGGCAGGCCACGTGGCTTATCGAGCCGTCGCCGAGCGGCTTGGCGTAGGCTGATCCGGCGCCTCAGGGCCAGTGCCAGGGCTCGTACAGCCCGCCGGGGACATATCCGCTCTTCTCCTTTCCGTATCTCTCCAGAGGCTTTGTGAGGTGCCTCTGCGCGCGCGGAGGCGGAAGGTACAGCCCAGGGACCAGCCCCCGGTCCACCTCCACTACGCGCTTTGTGAGGCCTCGGTGGCGGCGGCCGCATCTGCGGCACCGGTACCCCTGCCCCCTTCCCATGGACTCCGTCCCGCCGCCGCACTCAGGGCAGAGGGGGTTCACCTGCCGGAGGTCCGGGGCAAGGCGCAAGACCTCGAGCTTCTCGAGGTTCAGCGTCTTCCGCCCTTCGCGGTCCGGGGCCCTGACTCCGCCGTAGGCCCTGACCCTGTCGCCGGGGATGAGGTGCCTGACGATGTCCCGGAAGGAGCCCGTCGGCTCGTAGGCCGCGCAGTCGACCTGCCCCGTATCGTCCTTGAGGACACAGATGACGTGGCCGCCGGGGATCGTCCTGGGCCGGGCCGCGGCCTCCCCGACGACGATGGCGGGGTTGTAGGGCTCCAGGTCGGAGAGCCCTGTCAGCCGCCTCAGGTGGGCGTCCGTGCCCTGGTTCGTGCGGAAGATGACCCACCGCTCGACGGGTTCACCCGTCTCCACCATCATCCCCGCCCTGTGAACCGCCTCCGCCGACTCTCCCCGTACGCCGAACAGGACGGGGTCGGGGCCGTGGGGCGCGATGAGGGGTCGCCCAGTCTCCGGGTCCAGGTTGCTGAAGGTCTCGCCCTTCGTCGCCCGGTCCATTTCGACGATCGAGGCGGCGTCGAGACGGCGGCGTCTCCCGCGGTTCTCCCTGGTCCTGTAGGCCAGGAGCTCGTAGGTGTGGTCTCCGTCGAGGCGTTCTCCCACGGCGGCGAGGGCGCCGATGATGCCCCTCATGTTCTTATATCCGACGGCGGAGGCGCAGTGCTCCTCGATGAGGGTCTCAGCCTCGTCCAAGGCTACGACCCCCTGAATCGCTCGTCTCGCGAACGTCCTCAGGGGATCGGGGACCTCGCCCGCGTGGAAGACGATGCCGGGGTTGGTGTTGTCGCAGTCGAACTCGGCGTTGGCCTCGACGGCCTCAACCACGGCCTCCTTGACGGCGCCCTCCAGCGCGGGGTCGCAGTCGAGGCGGAGGCAGACGGCCCCGTTCCCCCGTGTCTTCCAGGGCACGTTCGGGTTCAGCCTCACCAGGTTGGGGTGGTCGACGAACCTCGCCCCCAGCTCAAGGAGCCTCTCCACCAGCAGCGCTGCGATGTATGTGGTGCAGCCGCCCCGGGGAGAGTCGGTGTCGTCCATGCCGATGTGCAGCAGCGAGGTGGGCACGCCCCCTCGAAAGGAGGGGGGCAGGGTATAAAAATTCTGGGAAGATGACCGGCTGCGAGAAAGGAAGGGGGTTGGGCCGATTCATCGGGTCCTCGATTCTTTTACGTGGGATTCTATCCTGTCTGCCGCCTCGGATAACACGTCCACGGGCCGGACCAGCGCCAGTCTGATGTGCCCCTCGCCCAGGGGCCCGAAGTGCACCCCGGCGGTGGCGGCCAGCTTCCGCTCCTCCAGCAGCCCGTCACAGAACTTTCGGCTCGACGTGCAGACCTGGGAGATGTCGGGGAATAGGTAGAAGGCTCCCTCCGGTTTTGGGCAGGAGACGCCGTCGATCTCGTCCAGCCGCCCGGCGAGGAAGTTGACCCTGTCTTCGTATTCTCTCCTCATCGCCTTCACCGGCTCCCAGGGGCCCGTGAGGGCCGCTACGCCGGCCATCTGGACGAAGGCCGCGGGGCAGAGCACCATGTTCCCCTGCAGTTTCAGCATCTGCTTCACCAGGGCGCCGTCGGCGATCAGGTAGCCCAGGCGCCACCCCGTCATGGCGAAGGTCTTGGAGAAGCTGACGATGACGACGGTCCTCTCCTTCATGCCGGGCAGCGCCGCGATGGAGAGGTGTCTCCCATCGCCCCATATGAACTCGCTGTATATTTCGTCGGAGACGACGAGGAGGTCATGTTCCCTCGCCACCTGGGCGACGGCTTCAAGGTCCGTTTTGGACAGCACCGTCCCGGTCGGGTTGTTCGGGGTGCAGATCAGGATCATCTTCGTCCGGTCGGAGACCTTCGCTTCCATCGCATCCAGATCCGGATGGAAATTGTTTTCTCTGTCGAGGGGAAACCGCACGGGCCTCGCGCCGAGGAACTTGATGGTCGGTTCGTAGACGGTGTAGCTGGGATCGGATATCAGAACCTCGTCCCCCGGACCGAGGACGCTCGCGAGGGTCAGATACAACGCCTGCTGGCTTCCCGGAGTCACGATGACCTCGGCATTCGGGTCCACGTTCAGGTCAAATTTCCGGTAGTATTCCGATATGGCCTCTTTGAGCCTGGGAAGCCCGCTGGTGGGGGTGTAGTGGGTGGCCCCCTCGCTGAGAGCCCTGTGCGCCGCCTCGATGATATGGGGCGGGGTGGCAAAGTCGGGGTCTCCGCTGCTGAGTTTAATCACATCCTTCATGCCAAGGAGCCTGGCCGCGACGGATCTGAACGGTGAAGGCTCCATCTCCTTGAGCCGCTTCGAGGCCCATCGTCCGCTCAATCTCGACACACCTCCGAGCTATACGGAATGAAACCTATTTAAAGGGTGCATACTCCTCCACCCACGGTATTTTACAGATGCGACCCCACAGAACCAAATCGGGAACATTTGGAAAGACTCTGGCGACGGAGTCTCGCGCGGTAAAATTATGTTCTCCATACTAAAACCATAGTATGCGTGATCACGAGTTCGTGTTTTTATAAAAAAGGAGATAATGAAAGGATAACAAGAAAAATAATTAAAACAATTAGTACTATTGATATGACATTGAATGCACAAAATAAGCGTGATAACATTTTAAATGCTCTATCCTCTGTTTCCATCTGAGCATCTATAAACTCCTTCGATGTTGGGTAGCATATAACAAATTCGCTTGGTATAAAATATTTATCACATTTTAAAAGAATCCTGCTTTCAGGTCGTTCATCATATAACCCCATTTTTTCTTCTATTTTCATCAATATGGTGATGTTCCTATACATTCTTCTACATTCACGTTTAAAATTTTTCAAAGTTATTTCATTTATCCAAAGTAACAATATAGGAATGATAATTGGAGATGATAATAATAACATATATGAAAATTTAGGTGGATAGTTATGAGGTGGATTCTTATAAAGAACTCCCATTATGCCAATAGTAGCAACCAATAAGGTAGAGTTTATCGTTACATTAATTTTAATAGTCTCCCAACCTCGTTCCCCCCAAACGATGTGTCTTTGACTAAAGTGTCGGTGTAGTTCTATCAATTCTTGAATCTTTCTTGTGTTGTCCTCAGCCATGGTTAAGGCTAATAGCGCGCGCTTTTATTTTTTTCATCTGCTCCAGCCGTATCAGCTGCCATAGCACCCCGCAACAGCCACATCGTCCCATCTCGGTACCAAGTCAGATGGCATCTCAAGCATTCCCCCGTGCGCGCTTGGAAGAAGAGCAATATTTTTTTAATTCTAAGCTGTCTATATATATTCTGGGGCTTATAACTATAGGAACAAGAAAGTTCTCATCACCGAGAGAAGAGGCTTTGGAACTCGCGATCCAGACAAGAAAAGATATATTGGAAGGTAAGGGCGATATAGTTTCTGTACTTAGATCGTGCTTAATCATTTCAACAAATCTGGATAAAAAGGAAGATGAAAAATGGTTGAAATCAGAATTATCAGGATATACAAAAGATATTCCATCGTATCGTATCATTTCCTGCCAAGTTCAGGATAACTATCGTTTACCCATAAAATTTGAAAAATTTAAGGTAGCACATGATATACATAAGTTATCAGCCTTTTTTGAAAGCAAATATAGAGAAATAGCGATTAAGAAAAATGATAAAGAAGTTTATATTTTGGATAAAATTGATATAAAAAGAATATTTAGTAAAATAGTGGATAAATGCCTTTTTTTCTAAATGACACCATCTCAGAATTACAATACGGTGGTATAGTTGAATATTTGATGGAAGAAATAAGAAAGAATACTGATGAAAACCTAGCTACGCTTGATAAAACCCTTAGTGATGAAGCTCAATCGCTCTATATTAATTTAACTAGCACTAATCCGGCTGATTGGAACAAAGTAGCTCATTCATGTAGAAAGATGCTAAAATTGTTAGCAGACAAAGTACTTCCACCTAGAGAAGAACATTATAAGATGAAGGATGGCAGAGAATTTGAAATGGGAGACCATCATTTCATTAATCGCTTATGTGCGTTTTTAGACCAAAATATTAGTGGTAATGAAAGGAAATTCCTTTTATCCGAAATAGGATATTTAGAAGAATATTTACGTGGCGTAGTTGACTATTCCCAAATGGGAGAACATACGCCTTCAATAGAAAAATTCCATGCTAATATGATAGCAATACATACATATTTAATCATAAGTGAAATATTGAAACATTATCCTAATAAAGATGAAGAATAAGTTGAATAAGCCATCTTGAATTCATATCCTGACCACGCGCGCGAACCACGAAGGAGAGAGCAAGGAGGAAGAGGAAA
>JALGTS010000099.1 GCA_029821255.1 Candidatus Zipacnadia bacterium | reverse complement strand
TATGTGATAACCCCGCCTGACCTCATCCAGCAGGCCTACTACTATCAGGCTGCGCTGCTGATGGATCAAGGCCAGTATGGTAGAGCCGCACAGTTGCTGAGCCATCTGGTGCGATTGCGTACGGGTGACTTTGCTGCCCCTGCTCATTACCTGTTGGCACGCTGTCACCAGAAGCTGGGACACATTGAGGCGGCGCTGGCTGCGCTTGACGAGTTGGAGAATTCATATGCTGATAGCGGCCTGGCTGACGATGCCCGGTGGCTGAGGGAGCGCTTGCTGACGGGTGAGGACCCCGTCAGTGAGTATGCGCAGCAGGTTGCGGAGGCGACTGGTGACGTGGTCAGCCATATGGACTGTCACGTCGGCCAGAATGTTGTCATCTTTGCCCCTTATACCGTGGCTGGGCTTATGCGCCAGTACAATATGCCCAATATCTGGGACCAGGCGCAACAGATTCTGGAGCAGTGGGCAGGGGTGGAGCAATTGGAAAAGGTTGTCATCTACGTTGACCCCAATGGCAAGCAATCAGCGGGCAACCCCATTCGGGTCAGCGCCTGGGCCATCAAGGATCCACCCGACTGGATGCTGGGTCTGCGTCAGCTCAGTCAAAAAGTGGTGCGCCAGGCCACCGAGCCATGGTTAGCCGATCAGCCGGCGTTGACTAGCGGCTTGGCTGAATTTGCCGCCGCTTCGCTACAATACGATCTGGTCACCGAGACCCGTGATGCCATAGGTAGCGCCTCGGCGGTGAAGCTACCCCAGGAGGCCGTCATCAACAGTCGTGACCGAGCACTGAAGGCGCTGGAGGAGTACGTCCGGGCTGGCTCGGAGCGCCAGGAGCAGGACCTGGGAGGGCACGTTGTAGCCGGCATGCTCTATGCCATTCTTGATACTCAAGGCTACAGCGCCGAGCGCCTGATTGACCGCGAGCCATTCCGGGGGTTCTTTGCCACGCTTAAAGCGATACCCGCTGAGACCCCCAGCTTGTACGCCTTCGGCACGGCCTTGGATTGGGCCTTAGGAGGAAAAGCCCGGCAACAGCTCCTGAATTGGGGCATTCCGGTATATACAGGTTAGCAAGCATACGAGCTTGACTCTGGGAGAGGGCCATCTCTGGCCCGACCCGACAATGGCCAGACTACTCGCAGCAAAGTGTGCTCCAAAGGCATGGGTCAGTAATTAGCTGAGTAGTAGCAATCCTTCCTGATGCGTAAGCGGTGAAAATGTTTTTGTCATGGCCTCGTATGATGAGATAAACCGGCGCGAATTCCTGTCCCGATGTTTTCGGGCAGGGCTGGGTACATTTGCCGCATACGGATTGGGTACTGCGGGCAGTTTGATTAGTGTAGTATCGCCAGCAGTGGCTGCCGTTGGCAATGTGGCGATGCACCCGGCGCGCTTCTGGCAGAAACAACCGGGGGGCAATACGATAATATGTCAGCTTTGTCCGCGCCACTGCGTACTGGGGCCGAACCAGTATGGTGACTGTAAGGCGCGTGTAAACATCGGCGGCCAACTTGTCTCCCTTACCTACGGCAAGCCAACCGCAATTCACGGCGATCCCGTGGAGAAGGCCCCCTTCTTCCACTTTCTGCCCGGCAGCAAGACGCTGGCTGTGGGCACCGCCGGCTGTAACCTGCACTGCAAGTACTGCCAGAACTGGGAGTTCACCCAGAGCTACCCCCAGTACACCGACAACAAGGATCTCTCCCCACGGGGTATGGTGGACCAGGTTGTGCGCAACGGTGTTCCCGCCATTATCTTTACTCTCAATGATCCTACCCAATGCATTGAGTATGTCCTGGACACCGCCAAGCTGGCCCGGTCCCGTGGCATTAAGATGCTCTGCCATACCGCTGGCTACATCTGTTCTGAGCCGCTGGCGGAGCTATGCCAGGCTATGGATGCTATAGTCATCGATTTGAAGGGTTTCACTGACGACTTCTACCAGAAAGTAACCGGTGCTACTCTGCAGCCGGTGCTGGATACCATTAAGCGGGTCCACGCCAGCGGCACCTGGCTGGAGCTGGCCAATCTCGTAGTCCCGGGCTACAATGACAATTCTTCTACCTTCCGCAAGATGTGTCAGTGGATCTTGGATAATCTGGGCCCCGATGTGCCGCTGTTTGTTTCGCGGTTCTTCCCGAAATACCAGCTCCGGCGAGTTCCCGCTACACCACTGGATACACTCCGCACTCTGCGCAAGATAGCCTACGAGGTGGGCCTAAACTATGTCTATCTGGGTAATATGCCCGGCGACCCCGCTGAGTCTACCTACTGCCCGGCCTGTGGGATGAAGGTCCTCAAGCGCCACGGTCCGCAGGTTACCAACACTGGTCTTGACCCGCGCACGGGTAAGTGTACTAAGTGTGGCTACAAGATCCCCGGCGTCTGGCAAGCATAAGGGCAAGTCTCAGCATCTGTTGCCTTGTGTTTGACAGCAACGTCTGCAACACCTACTTGCTCCGAAGTAGCACTACCACTCCCGCTGAAGCCGCTACAAAGGCGAACAGCCAGCAGGTTGGGAACGTGCCCAGCAGTGGAACCAGTAGGTGCCGCCAATTAGCGCTCCGGCGGCTGCGCCAACCAGGTCAGCGCCGTAGAGCATCGCGGCCGACTGGGCCTGTTGGTATTTCGCCCTTGCCCACAGCGCGGCAGCCAGCGGGAATTCGGCGCCAATCCATAGGCCCAAGATGCCTGCTAAGAGAGGATATGCCCCATACGCCGCTGCAGCCTCGCCTGCTGGCCCCTGCGCCGCCGGCCATACCCAACTCAATACCAGCGGTATCAGCGCTACGAGCGCTGCTCCACCCTCCAGAATGCCGGCCAGGCACCGGACAATTGATTGGTGTGTTGGTTCGCGGTGCAACCACCGGCCCAGCCACCAGCTTCCCGCTGCCAGCCCTACCATAAAGCTGCCCACAATAAACCCAATCTGCTGGAAGACATACCCGTAGTGCGACTGAAAACTGATGAGCAGAACCATCTCTACGGCCATTCCGCACAGGCCAGCGACAGCCACAGCTACAGGGACCACTATCCGTCGGCCTGGACCGGTACAGGAGATGAGTGCCCACAATAATAGCAGCACTCCAGCGGCTACCCACCACTGCCACACATCGGCTTCTGTCAGTCGGCTGAGTTTCTTGCCCCAGCCGGGATGGCGGTGCTCCAGCCACCAAGCTTGATGGTAGAAGTAGGCAACCGGCTGCTGATCACTGTTAACTGGCACTTGCTTGGTTAGTTGCGTTTGATTCCGAACGTAATCGGTAAAGTCTGCCCGTAGCATATCCGGCAGCCAGGCATACAGCGTATCAGACTGTAAGCCGCGCTGCCGGGCACGGGCGAGCAGCACCGAAGCCTGTTCGGTGAGCTGGGGAGCGGGGGAGGTTGCTGCCACCACTGTCATTTGCTCGCCCGGCAGATACACAAGGGAGTCAAATACCTTGCGGGCGGCCTCCAGCACCGTCACATTCAGACTGCGCAGCGGGCCGTGCAGATAGACCGGCGAGGAGGGAAGCTGCCAGGCTACAATGCCTCCGGGCCGTAGCAACTGCTTGACCTGCTCAAACCACTGGCGCGTGTAAAAGCGGTTGAGCTGAGCGCTGAGTGGTGGAGGCAGCATCACCAGCACCGCGTCATATTTCACCGTGTGCTGACGACTGCGATGCTTTACAAACAGGCGAGCGTCGCCGGCAATCGTGTGAACTCGGGGGTCGCTGAGCGCAGCCTGATCCTCAGCGGTCAGCCACGGCGCGACAAAGGAGAAGATCGCCGGGTCCAGCTCTACATAATCAATGCGCTTCGGCTGGTGGCGCAGCGTCGCTGCCAGGCCGCCAGTTGCACCTCCGCCGACCAGCAGGATCTGCTGCGGAGCGGGATGCTGGAGGAGAGCAAAGTCAATGTCAGCACTCAAGGAGGATGGGGCTGGCGAACTGGCGGTAGGCAGGCCGTTGCTGTAGACATAGACCCCGCTTTGGCCAAATTGCGTCAGCGTAATATCGCCGTAAATGGTGCGGATACTGGCCAGTACTTGCTCGTGCGACCAGCGCCACTGCTCAGCTAAGCGGGGGCCAACCGCACCCAATGCCCCTGTAATGAGCACCAACACCGCTCCCACCCCGTAAATCCACCTTGGTTGGGCGGTGGCGAGGACGGCTAACAAGCAAAATCCAATCCCTGCATTCAGCAACCCCACTATGATAGCCATCGGGAAAGGAGGGATCACCTGTAGTGCCAGCCAGGCCAGAGCGGTACCGCCCAGCAGGTGTCCGGCCGCATCAAGCGCATAGGCGCGACCGACCGAATCAGCCTGGTGGTTGCGAAGCTCGTCATAACTGCGGCACGCGGTAGCAAACTGCGCCCCTTCCACCATTGCCGGCAACAGCGTAGCCCCAAAGCCCAGCATTAGAATCTGAGGCAAGCTGAGCATCTGGCCGACTTCCAGGGAGAGCAGGTGGGATAGTAGGGTATCGGCTCCGGCGAGAGTGGGGAACAGCTCGGGGATATTGACGGCAAGCAGATAGGCATAGCCGCTTGCTATCAGCAAGCCAGCGATCAGGGCGATTCCCGGCAAAAAGGCGAGCAACACGGCAGTTCTCAGGCAAGCCTTAATGTCACTGAGCCGACGGGCGTGCCCCGCCCAGATGGCACCTACTGCCCCCCACAGCAACCAGGCGGCCAGGATTATCCCCATGCTCACCTCATTGCCCTGGCAGGAGACCAGCAGCTCGCGAAACACTATCACCTGGGCAACGCCAGCGGCCAGCCCAGCCGCCACGAAGTAGAGGGAGAGCAGCAAACTCAATTGGCGTGGTTGCCTGGAATCCATACATTAGGGCTTTCTGCTGGTTGGGCTGTGGCAGACGGCAGTCTGCTGGGAAGGCAACTACTATCAGTGACGATCTTAGGTGCTGCCCACTTTGCGGACTGCATCTGTCAGTATTTCCACGGCCTGGCGGCAGTCAGCTTCAGTGACTATCAGGGGCGGGGCCAGGCGCACTCTGTCCTCGCCCATAGCATTGACCACCAGCCCGGCTTCCAGGCATTGATTCTGGACGGCCTTGGCCGATACCTGGGGCGTGAACTGGACCGCCAGCAGCAGGCCTCTGCCCCGAATGTGGTCGAAGCCAGGTAGTCCGTTTAGTTCGTCGGCAAGGAGCTTCCGAAGTAGGCTGCCCATGCGGGCGGC
>JALGTS010000098.1 GCA_029821255.1 Candidatus Zipacnadia bacterium | reverse complement strand
AGAGCTTGATGCCCATACTCAGCAAATTCTGCGGCGTGGCCAGCGTATGGTTGAGGTGCTCAAGCAGCCCCAGTACGTTCCTATGGCCGTTGAAGATCAAGTTATCGCCATCTTTGCTGGCACTGACGGTCATTGGGACGGGGTCCCGACAGACGCTGTTGGCCAACTGGAGAGTGAGCTGCTTGAGTTCATTCACGAGCAATACCCCCAGCTCGTCGCAGAGCTGCAGCAGAAACAAGAGCTGGAGGAAGCCACTCGTGTGATGCTACGGGAGACTATTGAAAAGTTTAAGGCAGAAAACTCTCGCCTCGGAAAGGATGAATAAGGCCGCTTTATCGGCTGGATAGGTGGAACAATGGCACGCAATCTTCGTGAGCTGCGGCGAAAGATCAAAGGGGTCCAGCATATTCGCCAGATCACCCGGGCGATGAAGATGGTGGCTACGGCTAAGCTGAGGCGTATTCAGCGCACAGTTGAGAACAGCCGACGCTACCAGGAGGAGCTGCGCTGCCTGCTGGCCGATGTAGCCCGCGCCAGTATGGGGGTGGATCATCCCTATCTGCAAGCACGTGAGGTCAAACGAGTCGGCTTATTGATTGTCGGGGGCGACCGCGGCCTGTGTGGTGCGTTTAATCGCCAGATAGACGAGCTGGCAGTAGCCTTTGTGGCTGCACAGGCGGCACCAGTTGAAGTTATCACAGTGGGCAGGCGTATGCGCCGCTATGCTGACCGCCACGGATTTAATGTGGTCAGTAGTCATGCGGCAGTGGAGCATGCTGACGATCCGGAAATCGAACAGATAATCGGCCAGGTGCGCTCGTGGTATGAAAGCGGTTATGTGGACTTGGTACAGGCGGTCTATGCCCGCTTTGACTCGTTGGTCCGCCACCCAGCGGTCAGCGAGCAGCTTTTGCCGTTCTCGCCGCAGGCCTTTGCAGAAACTGTTAGTGACTTCGCCCTCAGGCCGGTAGAATATATCTTTGAGCCGCCGGCTGCCCAGCTGCTGGCGGAGCTACTGCCTCGGGCCCTGGAGGTGGAGATTGCCCAGATCTTGCTCACTACCCAAGCGGCAGGACAAGCAGCGCGTATGACCGCGATGAGCGCGGCCACCGACAACGCTGATGAGATGATTACCGAGCTTACGCGGAGCATCAATCGCGCCCGTCAGGAAGAGATTACCGCTGAGCTTCTGGATGTGGTGACTGGTGCGCGGGCTCTGCAGTCCTAACCAGCCTGTAGTTGTATATATCTGCCTAAGGAATGATTACTTCGGATGGCAAACGGAAAGGTTATAGAAATCCGCGGACCAGTTGTGGATGTCCGCTTCCCGCGTGATGAATTACCCGACCTGCTGACCGCCTTGCGCGTGGTTGATGGCAGGAGGGATGTCAATCTGGTCATTGAAGTCGCCCAGCATCTCGGCGATGACATCGTCCGCTGCGTGGCGATGGACAGCACCGATGGGTTGGTGCGAGGGATGGATGTGGAGGATACCGGTGGTCCTATTACTGTACCCGTGGGTGAGGAAGTTTTAGGGCGGATGTTTGACGTCCTGGGCAATCCCATTGACGGGAAGCCTCCGGTGGATGGTGAACGCTGGCCCATTCATCGTGATCCGCCTGATTTTGAGGAGCAGAGTGTCGCCGAAGAGCAATTTGAAACCGGTATTAAGCCTATTGACTTGCTGGCGCCCTTCCCGCGTGGTGGGAAGATCGGTCTGTTCGGCGGAGCTGGTGTCGGCAAGACCGTGCTGATAATGGAGCTTATCCGCAATGTTGGTTCTGAACACCGCGGCGTCTCGGTCTTCGGTGGGGTTGGTGAGCGCACCCGCGAGGGTAACGACCTCTGGCTGGAGATGCAGGAGTCAGGGGTCATTGAGCAGACCTGTCTGGTCTTCGGTCAGATGAACGAGCCGCCGGGCGCCCGCTTGCGGGTGGGGCTTAGTGCACTGACAATGGCGGAGTGGTTCCGTGACCGGCGGGGGCAGGATGTGCTGCTGTTCATTGACAATATTTTCCGCTTTGTCCAAGCGGGGCAGGAGGTCTCGGCGCTGTTGGGGCGGATGCCTTCTGCGGTCGGTTATCAGCCCACACTGGCCACCGAGATGGGTGCGTTGCAAGAGCGCATTACTTCCACCCACGATGGATCAATCACCTCGGTGCAAGCTGTCTATGTGCCCGCTGACGACTATACTGACCCAGCTCCGGCAACTACCTTTGCCCATCTGGACGCGAGTGTAACCCTGTCACGGGAACTTTTTGAGCAGGCTATCTACCCCGCAGTTGACCCGCTGAACTCCACCTCGCGGCTACTGGACCCCCGTACCGTCGGCGAGCGCCACTATCAGGTAGCTCGCGACGTTCAGCAACTGCTCCAGCGCTATAAGGACCTGCGCGATATCATCGCTATTCTTGGATTAGAAGAGCTTTCTGAGGAGGACCGCCAGGCGGTCGGGCGAGCCCGGCGGGTTCAGCAGTTCCTGACCCAGCCGATGTTTGTGGCGGAGGTTTTTACCAATATCCCCGGCGTCTACGTGCCGGTTGAACAAACGGTTGACAGCTTTGCGGAGATCCTCGCCGGACATTATGATGATCTGCCCGAGGATGCCTTCCGCATGGTTGCGACGATTGACGACGCCAAGGAGAAAGCGAACCGGCTGTAGTTCGGCTTGTACTCTTAACGCAGGTAGGTTAAATGTATGGCACCTGCATCAACCTTCACCACTAAAGTCGTCACCCGCAACGGGGAGCTGTTTGCGGGTGAGGTCGTAAGTGCGGTTGCCCCGGGGCAAGCGGGATACTTTGGGGTGAAGGCTAACCATGCCCCGTTTATAACGGCGCTGGGCATAGGCGAACTTAAAGTCACTACTGCCGACAACCAAGCCCATTACTTCGCCATTGCTGGCGGGGTTGCTGAGGTGCGGGACAATGTCTTTGTCGTATTGGCCGACGTTGGTGAAAGAGCGCTGGATATTGACATAGCTCGGGCCGAAGAGGCGGCTGAGCGGGCCCGGGCGCGACTATTCGGAGCCGGTCCGGAAGAGCAAGTGGACATTACGCGCGCCGAAGTGGCCCTGGCACGAGCGCTGAATCGCCTGCGCGTTGCCCGTCATAGACAGTAGTTGGATTGTTTGCCTCTACTTAGCGCTGACCCTGCCCCTTTGCCTTGGTTAAGATCCGAGGCGGGTGTGGAACCTTGTAGGTGGGCGTGGAGTCAGAATAATGTAGGTAGTAGCGGCATTTTTGTTCTTGCAGAGGGGAGACACAGCAGTGCGTAACGACAAGGCTGCGGATCATCCCGCTGCAGAGGGATGTTTGTGGATGTGGCGGTACCGTAGTTGGTTGATCTTGGTTCTGTTTGTGTGGGTTGTACTGCTATGCCTCGCCTTTGTTGATACAGCCTTTGAGCGTATAGACGAACCGATAGAGAATCTGCCCTTAGTAGTGACCCTGTCGCAAGCTGCCACTGTTGCTGGAGGGCGCACCGGAGGCACGATCCTGGCGCTTGTGGTCATAGTTCTGGCTTATAAGCGATGGAAACAGACTGCGCGTAGTATTGTGGCGGGGCTGATGATTCAGACTGCAACCGTCCAAGCGCTCAAGCACCTCAGTGGCCGCCCGCGCCCGGCTGACTTTGATAAGCTGACCGTTTTTTATGGTCCGAGTACTGACTTCCACTCTTTCCCCTCCAGCCACGCTGCTTTTGCCTTTATGCTGGCGACTGTTGTTGGAGCCTATTTTCCACGCTGGCGGTGGTTGGCCTACGCCGGTGCTGGCGTGATTGCCCTGAGCCGGGTTCTGCTTGACCGGCACTTTATCTCCGATGTTATGGTCGGGGCATTCATCGGCTATATGGCTGCTTTCCTGGTCCTGCGCTGGTGGCCACCGCGAGAATCTGGAGCTGTACTTCAGGTCACTATCCCTGGTTCTGACAAGGGTGTAATCTAACAGGGAACCTGCGGCGCTGGGCTGTCGTCTGATCTGGCCGACAATTTCCCCTCTTAGTGGAAGGGGTAGAGGATTCATACAGGTAATATAGAAGAATATTGCTTGGGACTATCAGGCAGGCAGAGCGACTCAAAATCATTGGGAGGGATGTAGCGATGCAATGGGGACTTGAGAATCGTATGGCGCAGATTTTTCGCCCTGAGACCGGACGAACGGTGATGCTGGCCATTGACCACGGTTATTTCCAGGGGCCGACTACCGGACTGGAGGATCCAGCTAAGACCGTTGAGCCACTTCTCCCCTACTGTGATGCGCTTAGCCCCACCAAGGGGATACTGCAGTACTGTGTTGATCCGCAGACCGCTCCCCCCATTATCTTGCGGGCCTCGGGTGGCAACAGTATGGCGCGGCGCGACGAGCTGGATGATGAAATCCTGACTTGTACTATTGAGCAGGCTATTGCGCTCAATGCCGTCGGGGTATCAGTCTCAATATACGTCGGCACTGAGCATCAGCGCCAGACCATACAAAATCTGGCAACAATGGCCGACGAGGCCCACAAGTACGGCTTGGTTGTCTTGGGCGTGAGCGCAGTGGGCACGAGCTTAGATGAGTTGCGCCAGCCGGGTAAAGAGCAAGAGTTTGCCCGCTATCTGGCCTTGGCCAGCCGTATCGCCGCCGAGCACGGCGCTGACATCTCTAAGACCTACTATGTGCCTGGCTACTTTGACAAGGTGGTGGGCGGCTGTCCTATTCCTATCGTGATCGCCGGTGGCAAGAAGGTACCCGAGGCCGAGGCACTGGAGTTCTCCTACAACGCCATTCAGGACGGTGCCGCTGGCGTGGATATGGGCCGCAATATCTTCCAATCCGAGGCACCCGTGGCCATGATCCAGGCCGTCCGCGCTATTGTGCACGAGAACGCAAGCCCCCAGGAAGCCTATGAGCTTTACCAGAGCCTTGCCGAATAGCTCTCAGGGGCAGAATATGGCTATACCAAGCTCTATGAAAGTGGGGATGTACTACAACAACCGCGATGTCCGGGTTGAGGAGATGCCGATTCCGGAGATCGGCCCGGGCGAGTTGCTGCTGGAGGTCAAGGCCAGTGGGATCTGTGGCAGCGACATTATGGAATGGTACCGCATCCAGAAGGCTCCTCTGGTCTTGGGCCACGAGGTTGCTGGCGATGTTATCCAAGTGGGAGAGGGTGTGGAGGACTACCAGGTAGGCGATCGCATCTTCGTTACCCATCACGTGCCCTGTAATACC
>JALGTS010000097.1 GCA_029821255.1 Candidatus Zipacnadia bacterium | reverse complement strand
ACCGGTGCGGTAGAGCGCGACCAAATCATTGACGGCTCAGCAGTAACAGCCGGTGACGTTCTCATCGGTCTGGCCTCGTCGGGTCTACACAGCAACGGCTACTCGCTGGCGCGCAAGGTGCTTCTGGAAGTGGCTGGGTTGCCGCTGGAGAAGCATATCCCCGAGCTGGGCCGGACGCTGGGTGAGGAGCTGCTTGAGCCTACCCGAATCTACGCTCCGGACCTGGTGTCCCTGTTTGATGCCGGCATTCACCCGCGTGCGCTGGTGCATGTGACCGGCGGCGGCATCGCTGGCAACCTGGCGCGGGTGATCCCCGAAAACCTGACCGCTAAGGTGGATAGTTCTCCCCTGCCGCCTCAGCCCATATTCGGGCTAATTCAAGAACTCGGCAACGTCCCCACTGACGATATGTGGCGGACATTCAACATGGGAGTGGGGATGATTGCTGTCGTCGGCGCTGATGAGGCCGATGCGACAGTCAGCCATCTGGCCGACCACGGCCATACTGTACAGGTGATCGGGGAGGTACAGGCTGCCTCAGATGAGACGCCGCCGGTGCGGATGGCCACAGGGAATATTTGACAGTCCTTCGCAGTTAGTTTATACTATTAGTTTGCTATTTGAATTGTCCAATTGGTCTGGTGGTTTGGTCGTTGTAACTGGCCGCACCACGTAATCCTGCTGCAGCCGAGCTTTTCTTCGGGTGGGTGAACACATCGCTTCCAGCGGGACGCGGTGGTGCTGCCTGTATGTTAGTAGAGCACTGGTGCATTATATACCAGCGTTCATACAGGGGGTAGTCACTTAATGGAAGATTATATTGAGGAATTGATCGACCGTTTGGGTAGCTCATACGATCTGGTAGTAGCCGCCGCCAAGCGTGCTAAACAGCTTCGTGCGGGAGCCAGGCCCTTAGTGAACACGGATGCTCAAAACCCTTTGACAATTGCCTTACAGGAGATTGCCGAAGGTAGCATTATCCTGAAGCCTATAGAGGAGTCAAGCGCAGAAGATTCTGCACAGCCCCAGGAAAGCTCATACTTAGAGCGGCGCGGAGATATTGAAGAGATTATGGGGCAGGATAAGGAAGCGGAAGAAAGTTAGACCGCGGGCATATGCCTGTGGGAGTGTGGTGATTAGTGCCCACGGATTACTACGAGGTTCTGGGCGTTGAGCCAGGGGCCTCTACTGCAGAAATTAAGCGAGCTTACCGTCGCCTCGCCCGCAAGTATCATCCGGACGTGAACAACGGCGACCCGGCCGCTGAGCAAAAATTCAAACAGATTAGCGAGGCCTACGCCGTGTTGTCAGATCCGCAAAAGCGCCGGCAATACGACCGGGGTGGGCTGCACGGTGACTGGTTCTCCGGAGGAATGCCGGATATCTTCGAGATTTTTGAGCAAGCCTTCGGAGGATCGCCGTTTGTGCGAACTCAACAACGACGCCGCGGACGCGACATCCAGGCTGAAGTGACCATCAGTCTGGAGGAAGTACTTACCGGCACCAGTCAGCCTCTTAAGTACCGACGGATCGGCCACTGTCCCCATTGTGACGGAAGTGGCAGGGAGCCAGGCACTGGAACCAGGCGCTGCCCAACTTGCAATGGAACCGGGCAGATTCGCCAGCAGCAACGCACCTTTATGGGCATAATGACAACTGTTATGGTATGTCCAGACTGTGGCGGGCAGGGTGAAGTTGCTGAGCAACTGTGTCAAATATGTGCTGGCCAAGGTGTGGCAGAAGTTGATGAAGAGGTGGAGATCTCCATCCCTGCCGGGATCGCCGACCGACAAGAACTGGTGCTGCGCGGAGCCGGCGACGCTGTCTCTCAGGGGCATAGTGGAGATTTGTACGTAGTAGTTCGCGTCCAGCCACATGAGCTGTTTGAGCGCAAGGGGCGGGATTTGCATATGAATCTGACGATCAGTTTTATCCAGGCTGCTCTGGGCGCGACAATGACGATTCCTACACTTGACGGTGAAGTTGAATTGCAGATACCCCCGGGCACTCAGCCGGGGACTGCGCTGAGGCTGGTTAAATGTGGAGTTGTGGATATGGATTCACCACAACGTGGGGATTTGATCGTGCATATACAGGTAGCCGTTCCCAAGCACTTGACCGCTCGGCAGCGCGAGCTGTTGCAAGAATTCGCTGCTGAGGAACGCAATTTCCAATAGCCACAACCTACCAGTCATCCACCAGCGAGTCCTACGATTAAAACCAAGGGCGGTGAGTTGCCCATGGCCACCCCCCGCCGATGGCGAGTAATCCACGTACGAGTTCCTCCAACAGCCGCTGAAAGTGTCGCCAGCCTGCTGATTGAGGCTACGGGCCGGGGAGTCAGTCTGACTGAATCCGCTGAGCAGGTGACCATTACTGGCTACCTGCATGGTCACCAGGCAGGTGCTGAAACTAAGCTACGCGAGCAACTGGGGCGGCTGGCAGTAAATCTGGAAATGCCCGGTCTCTTTCAGGTTAGCATCGGTGAGGTTTCGGAAACCGACTGGCTGGGAGAGTGGCGATATTCATACCGGCCGCTGCGAGTGGGAAGAAGGCTGGTAGTCAAACCTTCTTGGCATAGCTGGCCTCCTACCGATGAGACTTTGCCTGCTTTCAATGACGACATTGTTATTGAGATGGACCCTCAGATGGCTTTCGGTACTGGCAATCACCCCACCACGCAATTGTGTCTGGAGGTGCTTGAAGACTACGTTCGCCTCGGGTGCACGGTCGTTGACGTTGGATGCGGCTCAGGGATACTGAGCATCGCGGCGGCAAAACTCGGAGCAACCGTAGTTGCCATTGACAACGATCCCATCGCAGTTCAAATAGCTCAGGCCAACGTAATTCATAATATGGTGGCCAATCAGGTTAAGGTGATCCTCGGCGAAGGTTTGAAGGCTGCCGAAAGGCGGTTTGATATTGTCGTCGCCAATATCAACACCCCTACGATTGCAGCGTTGGGCAACAGCCTGGCCCAACATACTACCAGAGGAGGCTACGTGGCAGTTTCTGGGATTCCGGTTGTGCGCACTGACCGAATTACTTCAACGCTGCGCCACGCCGGGCTATGGGTGACAGAGACCCGCACCCGGGGGAGCTGGGTCTGTATTGTTGCCCAGCGCCCCGGTAATATCCAGCAGTAACTGCACCAATTACTGCTACACAGAGCCAGGAGTAAGCATATGCCACGGCTGTTCATTGAATCAGGGCAGATTGAGGGGCAAAGGGTAACGATTACCGGCGATGATGCTCATTACCTTCTCCACGTGCTCCGGCTGGAGATCGGTGATAGCTTTGAAATAGTCATACCCAGTGGTAGCGAGTGCCGGGTAGTCATAGTGGAAACCCAGCCGCAATCGGTAGTGGGTGAGATTACCCAATCCCACATTCGTCACACCGAACCAGCTGTACAATTGACTCTCTACCAGGCAATGCTAAAGGGGAAGAATTTCCCGTTAGTGATAGAGAAGGCTGTGGAGTTAGGGGTAGGGGCTATTGTACCGCTCCACACACACCGCACGGTAGTCCAACCATCCGACCAGCGTATAGCTCACAAGCACAACCGCTGGCAGAAGATCGCCAAACAGGCGGCCCAGCAGTCCGAGCGAATGGCGGTGCCGAGAGTCAGCGAACCAATGGATTTTGCGCAAGCCCTGGCCAATTGGAAGAATGGTAACTGCCCGGGGATACTATTTTCGGCGCGCGCCGTCGGAGATGTTAAGTGCTCCCTGAGAAGCATATTGAGGGAACTCAGCGGCATTCAGCAACTGAGTATCTTCGTGGGGCCCGAAGGAGGATTTACGGCCCAAGAAGCCGAAGCAGCTATAAGTGCAGGCTTACGGGAGGCCAATCTGGGCCCGCGTATTATGCGAGCGGAGACCGCAGCTATTACTGCCTGCGCTATTTGTATGTACGAGTTGGGCCAACTTGATCCAGTTAGCCCAAAAGAGGAGACAGACACCCCGTGAAGGTTGTCGGTATAATACCAGCTCGCTACGGGGCCGTGCGCCTGCCGGGCAAACCTCTGGCGGATATCGCCGGCAAGTCAATGATTGAGCATGTCTACCAACGTGCCAGCCAAGCTGACTGCCTTGATGAGTTGTTAGTTGCCACTGACGACGAACGGATTTTCCAGGCTGTGGATAGCTTTGGCGGACAAGCCGTGATGACCTCGGCGGACCATAAATCCGGTACCGACCGAATTGCGGAGGTCGCCGCCGACATTGCATGTGACGTAGTGGTCAACATCCAGGGTGACGAGCCGCTGATTGAGCCGGCAGCGATAGATGCATTAGTCGAGCCGTTTGGCACCCTCCCGGACCTGCAGATGAGCACCCTGGCGACTCGCCTGGACGACTATAACACTCACCTTAAACCTTCGGTTGTGAAGGTAGTAATAGATCGAGAGGGCTTTGCTCTATACTTCTCGCGGGCGCCCATTCCCTATTTTCGGCTTGACACAGCCGAGGAGTGGCCCGATAATAAAGCCAGGCAGCATCCGCAGTCCGGGTTGTGGCCGCTGCGCCACCTTGGGTTGTATGCATACACGCGTGAAACCTTATTGTGGTTGTCATCATTGCCGCAAACACCTCTGGAGATTACGGAGAGACTGGAGCAATTGCGGGCACTGGAAAACGGCTGTCGTATCAAGGTCGTAGAGGTGGAATACCGGGGCATATCGGTGGATACCCGAGAAGATCTGGAAACGGTCCGCAAAATGATGGAGAAAGAACAGTGACACTTGGCCAAGTACGACAAATTGAGATTCCTGGGAGCAAATTCTGCATCGGTAGCGCCCAGTTGGTGCTTATCGCTGGCCCCTGTCTGGTGGAAGACTACGAGACCACCGTAGCTATCGCCCAGCGTCTGGCGGAACTGGCCGACTCACTGGGAATGCCGCTGATATTTAAATCTTCTTACGATAAAGCCAATCGTACTTCAATAAGCTCGCCGCGTGGGCCTGGATGGCGGGAGGGGCTCAAAATCCTGTCTGCTGTAAAAGCAACCAGCGGTCTGCCCTTATTGACTGACGTACACGAACTCGGGCAGGTAGCCGAAGCAGCACAGGTCGCAGATATTCTCCAGATTCCGGCATTTTTGTCCCGGCAAACTGATCTGCTGGTGGAAGCAGGGCGCACTGGTCTGCCGGTCAATATCAAGAAGGGGCAGTTCCTCTCTCCGAACGATATCCAGTACGCTATTGAAAAGGTTACCTCCACC
>JALGTS010000096.1 GCA_029821255.1 Candidatus Zipacnadia bacterium | reverse complement strand
CGAACAGGTGGGGAGTTGCGTACGAGGCAACAAACTCAGCCTGAGGAAAAGTGGAACTGGCGGTGACCAAGAGAACCAAGGTCACCAGTACGAGTACGTGCAGCCTTAGCTGCATAGCTGCTCTCTCCTTTTTCTGCGATTCCTATTGGTGTAGTTGATGCTGCGTATAACCGTCTGCTGACTATCTGGGTCAGCTTGACGGATGCTCACTATACTTTGGCGACTGGTGCGATGTCTGCTTTAAGTGGGAGGGCAGCCAGGTTTTTCTCTTGCCTGGGATGTTATTATAATAGATAATACTGGGAAACGCAAGGCCAACAGCTTTATCAGCACTCCAAAGCTATGATTCGCATGAAAACAGATCCAGAAAGTATTGCCCAATTCACCACCGATGAGAGCGGCATTGTGCATGCCTCTGCTGTCGAGGCCGTCTGCTTTCCTCAATCGGAGCAGGAAGTCTCTGAACTATTGGCAGAAGCCAACGAAACTGGAACATTGGTTACCACTTCGGGCGCTGGCACCGGGCTATGTGGCGGGCGAGTTGCAGTGCATGGAGGTATAGTGATTGCTACGCAGGACCTGTGCACTCCGCAGCGTCGGGAGCTACCGGTCTTCCAAGCAGAACGGTTCGGACGACAATATAGCATTTATGTGGATGAAGACTGCCAGGAGGCGTATGTGCCGGCTGGGGTTTCCACGGAGCTGCTGGACCAGATGCTTCCCGGAGGACTGGTCTACCCACCTGACCCTACTGAGAAGTCCAGCTTCATCGGTGCCAACATCGCCTGCAACGCCTCAGGGGCGCGCACCTTCCATTACGGTCCCAGCCGCGCCTGGGTGTTGGGCTTGCAGGTTGTGTTGCCGACCGGCGATATACTTGATGTAAGTCGCGGCGATTGCTCGGCCAACGGTGAGCTGCGCTTTGCCAGCCAGTCGGGGGCCGAATATGTCGTTCCGCTACCCTCTTATCAGATGCCGGCAACCAAAAATGCTGCCGGTCTCTACGCCCACGCAGGTATGGACCTGGTTGATCTGTTTATCGGTAGTGAGGGTATACTGGGGGTAATTACGATGGCCCGCCTGAAGCTGTCAACGCGACCGGATAACATAATTGGGGAGGTTGCCTTTTTCGCCAGCGAGGCCGACGCGTTGAACTTCGTTAATGACCTGCGTGCCGCTGCCGCCGGAGCTATGACCGTCCTGTCCATTGAGTACTTTGACAGCAACTCCCTGGATTTTATGGAGCATGAGGTGCTGGCCGGGAAAGACTACGTGGCTGCCGTTTACACCGAGGTAGTAGGCACACTGGATGAGCTTGATCCCCTTATAGCTGCGCTGGAGGCCAATAACTACGCTGCCGACTGGTTTGCGGAGGGCCCGGAGCAGGCCTTAGAGCAAAAGGAGTTCCGCCACTCGCTGCCTGATGAGGTGCACAGCTACCTGCGTCGCCATAACAGCCAGGCGTGGGTAACGGACTTTGCTGTCCCTCCCGAGAAGTTCCCTGATATGCTTGCGGCCTATCACGCAGCCGGTGCGGCGCTGCGGGAGAAATTCCCTCGCGAGGGCAAGCACTACCTCGTATTCGGCCACATCGGCGACTATCATCTGCATGTTGAGTTCATAACCCACAGCGAAGAGGAGCTACGCTTCGCCAAGCAGCTATATGCCGATCTGGCCAAGCAGGCCATTGCCTGGGGGGGAACAATCTCTGGTGAGCACGGGGTAGGCAAGAAGATGATCACCGTGGACGGACGCACCATTCCTTACTTGGAGCTGATGTACGGTAAGCAGGGGGTAATGGAGATTGCCCGTACCAAGCAGGCCCTTGATCCTAATCTCGTTCTCAATGTCGGCAATATGGTGCCGAGAAGTTACCTGGAGCAGTTAAGCAAGTAGGGGAGCAGCACCGATCTTCTTCAGCTATCTACATCCACGCGCAGTTGACCGCAGGCCGCAGCTACTTCTGTTCCCTTACTATAGCGCACGCTGGCGTTGATGCCCTGGTGCCGCAGTTGCGTACAGAATTGCTCTACATGCTTAGGGGTGGGGCGGCGGAAGTCAGCATGATTTACGGGATTGAAGGGAATAAGGTTGACGTGGTGGCGCAAATCACCGACCAATCTGGCCAAGCGGTCGGCTTCTTCCAAAGAGTCATTGATGCCCGCCATCAGCACATACTCAAAGGTAACGGGCTGCCCCTCGGTCTTTTGAGTGAAGTACCGGCAAGCCGCCAGTAACTGGGCAATGCTCCATCGTGCTGCACCAGGCATCAGCTCCCGGCGCTGACTATCGGTCACGGCATTCAGTGAGACAGCGAGTTCTACCCTCAGATCCATATCCGCCAGCCTGTATATGCCGGGCACCAGCCCAGCGGTAGAGACCGTTATGTGGCGCGGTGACAGACCGAGTATATGTGTATCAGTCAAGCGCTTGATCGCTGTGACTACATTGTCCAGATTGGCCAGCGGCTCGCCCATCCCCATAAAAACCAGGTTACGCGGCCTGCCGATAAGCCGCTGGACTGCAAGCGCTTGCCCCACTATCTCTCCTGCCGTCAGATTCCGCTGCAGACCTCCCTGGGCCGAAGCACAAAACCGGCAGCCCATCGCACAGCCTACCTGACTGGACAGGCAAAAGGTGTAATAGCTGTCCATAGGGATGCTGACACACTCTACTCGCACCCCGTCGGGATATTCCAACAGATGCTTGGTCGTCGGCTGGCCAGTGGATTTCATTATCCGGGGCCAAGTCAGCGTGAACTGAGCAGCCAGCGCCTGCCGCAGAGGAGAGGGGACATTAGTCATTTGAGTGAAGTCAGTCACGCCACGATGGTAGACCCACTGAAAGACCTGGTCGGCACGATACCGCCGCTCACCGCGGGCGGCTAACCACTGGACTAACTGGCGGTAATTTAGTTCGTAGAATAGTTCCATACTCATTCTGTACGGCGATTGTACCACGAAAGATGCTGCTTGTGTACCCTCAGAGTTGCCCGCTCTACGGCAAGCCTTATTTCCGGTAACAGTAGCAGCCTGAGTAGATGCTCCGATTGACGATTTACGCACTTGTACGGTATAATAGCTACAATCCAGTTAATGACCGCAGCCAGTGGCTGGTTTGCGGTCTTTTTGGCAAGTAGTAGGGGTAAGGTCTATGTTCAGGACACTGCTCAGAGACATTCAGGCCGCACGGGACCGTGACCCGGCAGCGCGTAGCAACCTGGAGATACTGCTGTGCTACAGCGGCGTGCACGCAATTATGGCTCACCGTCTTACTCACCGGCTGTGGCAATGGAATCTAAAGTTGCTGGCGCGCTGGCTCTCGCAGGTGGTCAAATTCTTCACGGGTGTTGAAATACACCCCGGGGCTACCATCGGTGAGGGCTTTTTCATTGACCACGGGGCCGGCACAGTTATCGGCGAGACCGCCGAGATCGGCAACGGGGGTACCCTCTTCCAAGGAGTGACCCTGGGAGGAACGGGTAAAGAGACCGGCAAGCGCCACCCCACTTTGGAAGACAATGTGACGGTCGGCGCTCATGCGCAGATTCTGGGCTCAATTACCATCGGCGAATGTTCGGTAGTGGGCGCAGGAGCGGTGGTAGTGGACGACATTCCGCCATACTGCACCGTGGTTGGTAGCAAGGCCTATGTGGTACGCCGCGACGGTCAGCGGGTCTACGATTTCCACCATGAGCGGGCCTTACGCGCTAAGGATCCGGAGATGCAGCAGCTCCTGGATCGGATAAAGCAGTTAGAAGAAGAGGTTTCCACGCTCAAGGCCAAATGCGACGGATACTGCCGACCGCAGACATCTGCCAGCACCGAAGGCAACCCCGAAGCACAATAGCCACTTGCTGACAGCCTAAGCAGATAATGAGTACGGCCATTGTGAATAACAAAAATTGGCACAAAACAGTGAAATGGACGGGAATTGCCCTGGGCGCAATCATAGCATTGGTTATAGCTGGGGCAGCATTGCTCGCGATAAGTGTTCGGCAATTCCAGGCTACCGGTAAGATAGCCACAAATGTCTCCATAGCAGGGATAGACGCGAGCGGACTCAATGCCTCAGAGGCGTTGGCGAAGCTGGAGACGCAGCTACTACCTCGCCTGCCTACCGAGGTGGATCTGACCTATCCCAATGGCGTGTATACTATCAGCCGGGAGGAGCTGGGGGCAGCGGTGGTTCCAGCCGAAGCGGTTTGCGAGGCTATGCAAATAGGGCGGGAGGGTAGTTGGTGGGAACAGATCCAGACGAGGCTGCGCCTGTGGCGCCGGGGCTATGACATTCCCCTCCGGGTCTGGATTGACCAACACCGACTGCAACAAGCGCTTAAAGAGATTGCTGCCCAGATAGACTGCGGGCCCGTAGATGCGCAAGTCCGGGTAACTGACGATGGACAGGTTGAGAAAGTACCTGGCAAGGTCGGTATTACTCTCCAGATTGACGAAAGCCAGACCTTGTTGCAGCAGGCCTTGTCCGATCCATGGCGGCGTAGTGTCGAGCTTGCGGTACTGGCTCAGCCTCCTAACATAAGCACTGAGGACCTGCAGAATATTGAAGTGGTACTGAGCAGCTATAGTACTCCCTTCAACCCCGCGCGGGTTGATCGTACCCATAACCTGCGGCTGGCTATCGCGCGGGTCAACAATACAGTACTGCTGCCAGGCGAAGAATTCTCCCTAAACAAAACCGTCGGGCCACGGCTTGCCGAGGCGGGGTACCGTGCTGCTCCGATCTTCCGCGAAAACGAGGTGGTTCCCGAAACCGGCGGCGGTGTCTGCCAAGTGGCTACTACTGTCTATAATGCCGCACTATTGGCCAATATGGAGATGATTGAGCGCCACCACCACTCCCGCCCAGTTGTCTACTGCCCGCCGGGTCGTGATGCCACAGTATATTATGGGCAACTTGACATGCGTTTCAAAAACTCCCTCAGCCATCCGGTCCTCATCCTCGGTGGTGTTGAGAAGAATCGGCTGTGGGTCAAGTTCTTAGGCAAAGCCGAGGACGACTACGACGTTAAGCTTATTCGCGCTGGCTTGCGCCGCAGCGGCTATGCTACTAAGGAAGTGCCCGACCCTGAACTGGAGGAGGGCCAGCGGGAAGTTGAGACCGAGGGCCGCAGCGGTCTGAGTGTTACCCTAATCCGAGAAGTATGGAGCAAGGAGGGCGAGCTGATTGCCCGCCAGACAATGCATAGTGATGTCTATCCGGCCCAG
>JALGTS010000095.1 GCA_029821255.1 Candidatus Zipacnadia bacterium | reverse complement strand
CGGCTATCGGCCCCAGTTCTACTTCCGGACCACCGATGTGACCGGAGAGGTGACACTGGCGGAGGGCACGGAGATGGTGATGCCGGGGGATAACGCCCAATTTACCGTGGAGTTGATTCAGCCTATTGCTATGGCCGAAGGCGTGCGTTTTGCCATCCGCGAGGGCGGACATACCGTCGGCGCCGGCGTAGTTACTAAGGTTATAGAGTAGGGTTTTGACATATGCCGCAAACTAAGATAATATTACAATGCAGCGAGTGCAATATGCGCAACTACGTGACCACCAAGAATCGGCAAAATGTACCTGACAATCTGTCATTAAATAAATTCTGCCCGAAGTGTGGCCGACATACTAAGCATGAGGAGAAACGACTGCGCCGGTAGCCTGGTGGAGTTAGCACCTTTCCCCCTCCGTTGCAGGGACGTAGCTCAATTTGGCAGAGCAGCGGTCTCCAAAACCGCAGGTTGTCGGTTCGAATCCGGCCGTCCCTGCCATTGGCTTCCTAATCTTGTGCGAGTATGGTAATAGCAGTTTCAGTTTGAACCTATTGTACCGATCCTATGGAGGATACGTCAATCGTGGCTCGTTCGGCCAGCAAGCTTGGACTGGTGCAGAAACTTGTTCGACCGTTTGTGAATGTCTGGGAGTTTCTCCAGGATGTTCGCCATGAATTACAGAGAGTTGTCTGGCCTAACCACCAGGACACCTGGACATTTACGGTCATCGTACTAATTACAATTATGATAGTAGGGATCTGGGTCGGTGCACTGGACTGGATATTCGCCCGCATTATGGCGGCACTGATGCACTTTTAGTACAATAGCGCCTGCTGGGCAGAATCCAGGAGGGGAGTACCGGACGTAAACGTGAAGACGCTATGGAATGGTATATCGTACATACCCTAACGGGAAAAGAGAATGCCGTAAAAGCGGCGATTCAAAAGACTGTCGAAGCCAGAGAGTGGGGTCACTTGCTGGGGCGCATGTTGGTTCCGACGGAGACAGAAATACAATCGTCCGGAGGCAAGCGCAAGGAAGTCCAGCGTAAGCTTTACCCAGGATACTTGATTATCCAGGCCGAATTGACCGATGAACTGCGTCACCTGATTCAGGAGACGCCAGCAGTTACCCACTTCGTTGGGTCATCAGATAGCCCCGTGCCGCTGACCGAGGAAGAAGTCGCAGAAATAATGAAGACAGTCGGTGAGGAGGGACGCAAGCCCAAGGCGATCTGGGAAGAAGGCCAGGTAGTGCGAGTTACTGAGGGACCTTTTGCTGAGTTCACTGGCAAGATCACCGAAGTGAATATTGAACATGAAACCGTCAAGGTGCTTATCAGTATATTCGGGCGCGAAACGCCCGTTGAGCTCGACTTCACACAGATAGAAGAACTATAGGGAGCACCAGCCAGCAAGCCCCCCAGCTTAGCTTCTTACCGTTTCGCCCTCTTGCAGAGTATAATAACTCAGGAGTAGCTTATGGCTAAGAAAGTACTAACTACAATCAAGATGCATGTTCCTGCCGGGAAAGCCAATCCAGCGCCACCCGTCGGCCCAACCCTAGGCCAGCATGGCGTAAATATTATGGAGTTCTGTAAGGCTTTCAACGAACAAACTGCCGATAAGATGGGCGACATTATTCCGGTAGAATTGACCGTGTATGCCGACCACAGTTTCAGTTTTGTCACCAAAACGCCACCGGCGGCCAGTCTGCTCAAGAAGGCCGCTGGCATTGAAAAGGCCTCTGGTACGCCCAGCCGGGAGACAGTAGCACAGGTCAGCAGCGAGCAGGTCCGCGAGATTGCTAAAATGAAAATGGAAGACCTCAACGCTCGCGACCTTGATGCGGCTGTACGCATCATCGCGGGTACCGCTCGCAGTATGGGAATAGAGATAGTTGACTGATGGTCTGCCGCAGCTATCAGATAAGCCCGATGAGTTGGAGCAAGGAAATATGGCCAAAACAAGTAAGCGATATCAGGAAGTCTGCGAGAAAGTAGACCGGACCAAGCAATATCCGTTGGATGAAGCAATCCAGTTGGTTAAGGAAACAGCCTCAGCGAACTTCAATGAAACGGTTGAGCTGCATATCAAGTTGGGAGCTGATCCCACCAAAGGTGACCAGTCCGTGCGGGGCACGGTGGTCTTGCCCCATGGGACAGGCAAAGTGCCCAGGGTAGCGGTATTTGCTCCCGGTGAGATGGCTGAAGAAGTACGTGAGGCAGGCGCTGATCGAGTCGGTGATGAGGATCTGGTTGAGGCCATAGAAGAAGGCTGGGATGACTTTGATATTCTGGTCGCTCACCCCCAGATGATGGGTCTGATTGGCTCCCGGCTGGGGCCTATCTTAGGGCCGCGTATGCCCAGCAAGAAGGCAGGTAATATTACGCCCGATGTCGTCCAGGCGGTAAAAGATTTAAAGCGAGGCCGGATGGAATACCGTATGGATCGCGGAGGTGTTATTCACCTGCCCGTGGGTAAGGTCTCATTTGACAACGAACAGCTCCGCGAAAATATTATCACAGTGCTGGAAACAGTTAAGGCAGCGCGGCCCGCAACGGTCACCGGTCGCTTCATGCGCAGTGCCACGCTGGCAACAACGATGGGGCCAGGAATAAAGTTGGACCTACCCAGCTTGATAGGATAACAAGTTGGCCTTGCATATTTAGGCAAGCTAAGGTATAATAGCACTACAATAAAGAATTAGTCTTGACTGAAGACAGCCGGTTCGCCAAGAGCGTTTAATGGGCAGTAGCCCGCCTGCCGAGGTCAAAGTAACCCCTGAACCTACGGGAGCTTCCTCGACGGCGGCTCCCGTTTTGTGTTGCAGCCGGTCCAATAGGAGAAAAAGATCCATGCCGACATCGGAGAAAGAAGCCCTGGTCGCTGAATTACGCCAGGCTGCCGAAGAGAGTAAAGGCATTTATCTGGCCGAGTTTCGTCATCTCAATGTTGCCGAGATGAACGAGCTACGCACCCAGATCCTGGAATCCCAGGCCCATTTACGCGTCGCCAAAAATCGACTACTCAAGCTGGCCTTCGCGGGAACAGATGCGGAAGGGCTTAACGAGCATCTGATTGGCCCGACCGCGGTAGCCTTTTGCCAAAGCGACCCGATCGCCGTCGCCAAAGTGCTCACCGAATTTGGTCAGGACCACCAGCATCTGGCAGTAAAGGCGGGGTTGTTCGACGGAATGATCCTCGACGAGCAGCGAGTGGCGCAGATTGCGCAACTGCCGCCACGCGACCAACTTCTGGCCCAGGTCTTGGCCAGCTTGATCGCTCCAGCTAGCTCTGTATTAAATCTACTGGGTGCGGTTACTTCCCAATTTATATTGACGCTGGATGCAGTTGCCAAGAAGCGCAAATCTGAAGAAGAGGAATAGACAAGCTGTAGCTCAAAAGTACATACCAAGGAGGATAATGATGGCTGTTGACGAACTTATCAAACAGATCAACGAACTGAGCGTCCTGGAGTTAGTCGAGCTTAAGGAAAAACTTGAGGAGCAGTGGGGTGTGGAGGCAATGGCGCCAGTCGCTGCAGCCGCTGTACCAGCGGCTGGACAGGTAAGCGGCGAAACTGAAGAGAAAGACGTCTTTAATGTAAGGATCGAAAGCATCGGTGATGAAAAGATCCAGGTCATCAAGGCGGTCCGTGAGCTGACTAATCTCGGTCTCAAAGAAGCCAAGCAACTGGTAGAGTCGGCCCCCAATGCTGTGGTGGCTGAGGCAGTAAGCAAGGAGGAAGCCGAGAACGCTAAGGAGAAACTGGAAGAGGTTGGTGCCAGCGTAGTGCTGGAGTAGCCGCCGAGGTGATTAGTTAATGTATGATGACAGTAGCAACGCCATTTGGTGGCAACTGTGGGAGTACTACCAGACACCCGCTCCGTTGTTGTTGAGCCAGGCCCTTTATCAACTGATCGCCGAATATGCCACTGTCGGAGCCGACAACCAGCGTATGCCTGAGCTATTCACCCGGTTTCTGAACCACGAGGCCAGATACTATCGCCAAGTCGGCAAACTGCACAGCAGTGAAGCGTTGACGACTGAGGATCTTAAGTCCTTAGCCAAAAAACGCAGTATTGCCCTCCAGGATATGATTGAACAGGCCCAAGAGGCTACAAGCGAGGTGGGGACAGGCGAAATCGCCCGGCAGTTGCTGTTAGCCGCGTGCTACCAGCAAGTCCAGGAGCCTGACAAGGTTGTTGCTCACCTGGAAAAGGCCCTCGCCGACGGAGCAGACGAGCCGCTGGTCTACTTCGCCTTAGGCTACAACCGGTTTCATTTAGCCTTAGAAAGCTTCGGCCCGATAGTGGCGCTTACCGACCACAGTGATAGTGCCAATGATCTTCTACTACCGTTCCAAATGGCTTGCCTGCAGGCGGTAGCGGCTTTTGAGAATGCCCTCACCGGCCAGGATAGCGATAGCCAGGTCTACGAATGGATCGGACGGGTACTGGAGACAGCCGGATTTGAAGAGGCTGCAGATCAAGCATTTGACAAAGCCAACGATTTAGCATATAGTAATAATGCTGATGATGAGCTTGCTGATGTGTATCGCGGGTTGGAGTTGGAGGATGATTCGTTCTCAATCAGACTAAGCCAGAAGCTGGGGCCCATCACACAGGAAGAGATTGCAGAGTTTGGCAAGTTGCTGCAAGGGAAACACAACATTTACGAGCTATGGCCGAACCAGGAAGATAACGAAGAGGCCTAAAGTTTTCTGACCAACTTCCATTGGCCGGCGTCTATATTGACAGACTAATTACAACACTCAGCTCAAACAGCGTCCCGACGCTGTGTAAATAGAACAACATAGAGGAGGGTCTATATCGTGTACCGCAAGCTGATGATGTTGCTGATGGCTGTAGCCTTACTGGGGTTGGCGATAGGACTGGCAGGCTGTCCTAAGAAGGCAGCGCCACCGCCAAGTGCTCCGCCGCCTTCAACAATGCCAGGAGGCGGTCCGCCAGGTCCACCAGGTCCACCACCTCCACCGCCCGAGCCGCCAAAGCCGCCTGTAGAAGAGAAAGAGGGCGAAGAAGAGGCACCTGCAGAAGAAGCACCTGCAGAAGAAGCACCTGCAGAAGCACCCGGCGAGTAGGGTACTACTCCCGGCAGGCGAGTGCGCTGTACAGCGCACCGAACGTAGCAGCAAACAAGTCCCGCTCCACAGCTGGAGCGGGACTCTTTTTGGGCCTACTACACTTAGTTAAGTAGCTATCTATTCGCTGCGACCGG
>JALGTS010000094.1 GCA_029821255.1 Candidatus Zipacnadia bacterium | reverse complement strand
AACCGACGCCGAGCGCCTTGGGATAGCAGATAACGAGCTGGTCAAGGTCAGTTCGCGACGCGGCCAAATCAAGATTGAAGCCCGCATCACTGAACGGGTGACACCAGGCTCGGTTTTCCTGGCCTTCCACTACCGGGAGGCACCGGCCAATCGGCTGACCATTGCGGCCTTGGATCCCGTGGCGAAGATTCCTGAGTTCAAAGTCTGTGCGGTACGGGTGGAGAGGGTTAAAGCTTAGAGACCAATAGCAAATCTCGACCTTTCAGGTCTGCACCGTACTAAGTCTCACTCAGGCTGCACCTTTGTGACACCCCGCGCAACATGACTAATGGCTTCCATAGCCACCCTTGCATAGATCCGTTCACTTACAGCTGTTTAACATGCCCTGGCTGACAGGGGCCGTGTAGGCCGTCCCCAATGGTGTTCAGCAGTTGCAACAGCCCGTCTTTTGTGTTAAACTTTGGAGTAATGAAGCTCGAGGATCTGGCGAGTTATTCCGGTCAATCGCTAGCGATAATTGGGGGTAGCTTTGACCCAATTCATTATGCCCACCTGCGGTTGGGTGAGCAAGTTCGTGAGCAATACGCTGTGGGTTTGGTGATATATATACCCAATCGCATCTCTCCATTGAAGAGCCCCGCGAACGTCTCGGCGGCGGAAGATAGATATGCCATGGTGGAGCTTGCTGTGGCTGACAATCCCCATTTTGCGGTTTGCGATTGCGAGATAAACCGACGCGGCCCTTCCTATTCTATAGATACTATTCGTATGCTTAAGCAAAGGTTACCGTCGGAGGTAAGGATTCTATTCGTTGTAGGGGCCGATGCAATTCTGGAGCTGCCTGAGTGGCATGAGCCTGACGCCATTTTGTGCGAATCACAGGTGGTAGCCGCAAATCGGCCGGGATTTGATCTGGAGATAATAAGTGTAGTTTTGGGGCCACAGCGGGCTAACAAGGTAGAACTGTTGGATATGCCAATGATGGATATTTCGTCTACCGCCATCCGCCAGCTTGTCAGCCAGGGCAGGAGCATTAGATACCTGACCCCTCCTGCAGTCATTGATTACATCCAGGGTCATAACCTGTACCAAGCTATTCAGTAAGTTCGGCCAGGACTTTTGATATGAAGCAGTCTGGAAAACTTTTAGACATAGCACTGTATATGGTAGCCGCCGTGGTGATTGTTATGGGGGCGCTCGGTGCAGTAAGCGCATTGATGAATCATTCCAGTCCGCCGAGCAGCAGTACCACCCACTCTCAGACCGGGATCCTCCAACGGCTGCGAGAACCCTTCCCAGGGCGCCAGCGGATCAATGTGCTTTTGCTGGGTTCAGATGACTTGGAAAATATCGGTCGGTCAGACACCATTATAGTTTTGTCTCTCAATCCCCGACTCAAGCGGGCTGTGCTGCTGTCAATTCCCCGAGATTCGCGGGTGAAGATACCCGGGCATGGCTGGGATAAGATCAATAGCGCATACGCCTATGGGGGAGTCGAACTTGCGCAAAAAACCGTTGAGCAATTCTTGGGCGTGCATATTGACTATTACGCCCAGGTTGGCTTCAATACTTTTGTAGAGGCAGTAGATGAGCTCGGCGGGGTAGATATTGATGTGCCCGACCCCTTCGGAACAGGCAAGGGTATGGTGAAACACACCTACTACGAGTCCATCAACCTCAAGCCCGGCTACCAACATCTGGATGGTAAGCAGGCGCTTCAGTTCGTCCGCTATCGGAATGACAGCGACGTGCAACGTGCCAAGCGCCAGCAGCAACTATTACGCGCTCTGATGGAGCAGAAGCTCAACGTTATGAATTTTCACCGTTTGCTATCGGCGGGCAGCAAGATCATTGAGCAACTGAATACTAATATAGACTGGTGGACCGCATACGATTTCTTGCGGGTGCTGCGGCAGATACCGGCGGCTGAGATTATGGTCGCAACTGTACCTATTGGAGATAGCACCATCAACGGGATATATTACGGAGAGGTACAAGAGCACAAGCTACGACAGTTACTGGGCGAGATTGACGACCACCTCAACGGCGTGCGGAGGTTTGCTGGTCCTATTGAGGTCTGTAACGGCAGCGGTACTCCTGGTGTTGCCGGCGTGGCTGCTGAGAGGTTAGCCGAATCCGGGTTTAAGATCGCCGATGTCAGGAATGCTGACAGCTTTGAATATCAGAAAACTTTGATAAATCACCGATCAGGGGCTCGCGAGGCGGCCACGAGGATTAAAGAAGTACTGGCGGTGCCCGATGCCCGGCTGATTGAGGAACATCAGTGGCATAATAATGAGGAACTTGAGGCTGTTGTAATACTCGGTAAGGACTTCGATCCCAGCCGTGTGACAATCCGATGAGCATATTGACATACTCTGGCCAAAGAAAACAGGCCGGAAAATAGATGGTGCGCAGAGAGGAGCAATCGCTATTGGAAGAGAGTTCACAAGACCATGCCTTAATTGCTGCTGCAGGTGCTGATGAAGCCAGAGCGTTGGATATAGTTATTCTGGACATGCGTGCGTTGACTACCATCTGTGATTATTTTGTTATCTGTCATGGCCGTTCGCCGATTCATGTTCGCTCGGTGGCCGACGAGATTGAAAAAGCTATGCAGCAGCGGCAGCTCGCTCAGCATCATCGCGAGGGCCGTGCCCAGGCTACTTGGATAGTGCTGGACTACCTTGATGTCGTCGTGCATATCTTTACCAAAGAGACTCGCGATTTTTATGGACTGGAGCGGCTATGGGGTGACGCACCCCGTATCCGGCTTGCCGCAGACGTTGGTATTGACGCAGATTAATGTGCACCCCCGCCAAGCACAGGTAAGCTTATGAACAGCGAGAATTCTCAGCAGATGGGAGAAATGGAACTGGCGCATCTGTGCGAGAAGCTGCACGCCGCTTTGCACTACGAGCGGATAGATGAGGCCGAAAAGACGGCCCGCAAGCTGCTGGAGATAGCACCGCGCAGTACAACGAGCTGGGAGCTATGGGGTGATGTACTGTTAGCGCAGGGTAAAGCAGAGGAGGCGGCCGACGCTTTCAGAAAGGCAGTAGAGTTGGAGCCGGCTAATGCCGACGCTGAGCGCAAGTATGCCCGTATTCAGCTTGATCTACAACAAGCTAAGTGGCAGCGACAAGTTCTGGAGAGTGGCGATCTGGCTCAGTTCCGCGGAGTGGCTGATAGAGAACCGGCCACTGCTGCAGCTCGCTCGGCCCTATTCCCTGGCTTGGGCCAGGTTTACAACGGTGAGTATGAGAAGGGCCTGGTGATGTTCTTTGTTGGTATGGCTCTGCTTATTGGGGCGGTACGACTATTAGTGACCTGGCTCTCGCCTGGGCAATCGCTTAGCGGACTGGGAGCAGTTTTTGGGTATATTGGCCTATTGGGCGGCATTGCACTGTATGTTTTTGGTATCTATGACGCTTACCGCGGTGGTCAGAGGGAACAAGACCACCCGCTGGTTCCTCCACCGACCGAGCTCCAAGACCGGGAGGAATGAGCTGCTGTGGCCGATGAATCCCCTGCTAAACTGCTGGACAAAGTCCTACGGTTGGAAAGGAGCAGGGGGTGTCAGGATCGAGCCACTACCAGGGGGATGGCGGAATTCACCAATCGGTGGCTGCCGTTTGTAACTGCCACTGCCCCTGCACAACAGGCGGAAGCACTGAGCCAGCTTGCTGATGAATTTAAAGCATACGCGGGCCTGTCTCCCTCACAACGGGCCAGCTTGGTTGACCAGCTTATTGAGGTGTTGCAGGAACTGACAACTAAGCAACCGGATGCTGAAGCTACCGAGGATGAGCCTGATCAGGTCTGCTGGGATGACCCGGTTACGGAGCTGAAGGAAGTAGGCAGTAAACGGGCCGGACTGCTGGCGACGCTGAGCATCTACACGGTCGGCGATCTGCTGCTACATTGCCCACTGGGCTACGAAGACCGCAGCCAATTGACGTCGGTTGCCGATTTGAAGCATCGCGAACGGCAGACTCTACGCGTGGCAGTGGCGGGCAAAGGCCAGATCATCAGGCGCGGAAAGCTGACTATTATACGCGTGCCTGCCCGCGATGAGACGGGTCAGTGTACGCTGGTATGGTTCAATCAGCCCTACCGCGCTAATATGTACTCGGCGGGCACAGAGTTGGTGGTTACAGGCAGTGTCAGGATCGGTAAGAAGCGCCCTACTGTATGGGTAGAGGAGGCCGAGCAGGTCACTAATCTCCCCCCAGGCTGGCAGGAGCGGCTGGTGCCCTACTACGCAGTAACTACGGGGCTTTCGCAGACAATGTTACGCCGGCTAATCACCCAGGCGCTGAGCCGCTGTCGCTCAATCCCCGCTGGACTGGTACCTGCCAATATTGCGGAACAGCGGGGTCAACCCAGCTTACCGTGGGCGGTAGCTCATGCCCACAGCCCTACCGATGCCGATGAAGCCCGTCAGGCTCAAGCTCGCCTGATCTACGAACGACTCTTTGCCCTCCAGGCAGCGCTGGCCCAGCGGCGTCACAATATTAAGCAGCACAACGAGCACTCGGTCGTCGCCAGTGACGGCGTGTTGGCGGAACTGTCGGCGACCTTGCCTTTTACCCTCACCCAAGCCCAGCAGCGGGTCATCAAGCAAGTGCTAACTGATCTGGCCAAGCCTGAGCCGCAGTACCGGCTTATCCACGGCGATGTTGGCTCAGGCAAGACCGTGGTAGCAGCAGCAGCATTGCTGGCGGCGGCGCGGGCCGGGCGCCAGGCGGCGATGATGGCTCCCACCGAGGTTCTGGCCGAACAAGACTGGGCAGTTGTCGCGGAATTACTGGAGCCGTTCGGTATCAAACCGACTCTGCTGATTGGCAGCAGTGCCGAGGCTGATAAGCAGGCGATCCGTGCGGGTCTGGCCAGCGGCGAAATTGATTGTGTAGTCGGCACACACGCTCTGTTCCAGAAGAATGTAGAATTTGCGGACCTGGCAGTGGTGGTGATAGACGAACAGCAACGCTTTGGCGTGGCCCAGCGTGCGCGCCTGGCAAAGAAGGGGCATGGGACAAACATATTGGTGATGTCGGCTACGCCCATACCACGGACCCTTGCTCTGACGGCTTACGGAGATTTTGATGTATCGGTGGTTGACGAGCTGCCCCCTGGCCGCCAACCGGTCCACACAGAACTCCTAACGAAGCGGCAGAAATCTCGGGCCTATGAGACGGTCATTGCCCACATTGCACAGGGCCGGCAGGCCTTCATTGTCTGTCCGGTCATTGAAGAGGCCAAGACCAAGTACGTGGCTGCCGCCGAAGAGCTTTTTGAGCATCTTCGCAGTCACGTAATCCCCACCTTAAATCTTGACCTGGTACATG
>JALGTS010000093.1 GCA_029821255.1 Candidatus Zipacnadia bacterium | reverse complement strand
CGTGTCACCATGAACTTTTCCTTCCTGGCAATATTTCTGCTGAAAGCTGCGTAGGGGCAGGTTACGGGTAGATCCCGCGCAGCCGCTGTGCTTCTGCTACTCGTGAGACAGCCAGATCCAGGGCGGCATCGCGCATATTTATGCCTTTTTGCTGGCTGGCATTGTAGACTTCGTGGAATGCCCGGACCATTACTTCACGCAGACGACTGTTCACCTCTTCTTCGCTCCAGAAATAGAATTGGGACGACTGGACCCACTCAAAGTAAGAGACAGTAACTCCGCCAGCATTGGCCAGGATATCGGGCACTACGAAGATGCCTTTATCATCCAGAACGGCCTGGGCTTCGGGTGTAGTAGGGCCGTTAGCCGCCTCGGCAACAATCTTAGTATTGATCTGGTCAGCATTTCCGGTGTGGATAGCGCCTTCCAAGGCAGCGGGGACCAGTACATCACATTTAGTGGCTAAGAGCTTGTCGCCGGGTAGTTCTTCAGCACCTGCGAAACCGACGACGGAACCGGTCTGCTGCTTATGTTCAATTACCTTAGGGATATCCAGACCTTCGGCTCTATAGATGGCTCCTGAAGAGTCGGAGACGGCTACTACTCTCATGCCGTATTCACTGGCTATCTTTGCTGTTATGCTGCCCGCATTGCCGAAGCCTTGAACCGCCATCGTGGCCCCCTGCGGAGAGATACCCAGTATCTTGAGGGCCTCCAATGTGACAAAAACGCAGCCCCGCCCGGTGGCCTCACGGCGTCCATATGAGCCACCGAGGGCCAGCGGCTTGCCGGTGACAACGCCTGGCACCATATATCCCTTATTCATGCTGTAGGTGTCCACAATCCAAGCCATGACCTGCTCGTTGGTGTAGACGTCTGGTGCAGGAATATCCTTTTCGGGGCCGATAACTTCCACCAGTTCGGAGGCAAAACGGCGAGTCATCCGCTCCAGCTCTCCTTGTGACATATTCTTAGGGTCACAGGCTACTCCACCCCTTGCCCCACCGAAGGGGATATTTACGACTGCTGACTTCCAGGTCATCCACATTGCCAGGGCCTTGATCTCGTCCAGATTAACATCAGGGTGATAGCGGATGCCTCCTTTGCACGGGCCTCGTTCCACGCTGTGCTGGACCCGATAACCGGTGAATACTTCCCAACTGCCGTCGTCCATCTTGGTGGGGATTGAAAACAGTAATGATCCGCTTGGGGTTGGCCAGCTTCTGGTGAATGGCCGAAGGAAGCCCGATGTGCTGGGCACTTTGGGCCAATTGCTCCTGGGCTATCTGCCAGGGATTGGTCAATTCGGCGACAAGGTTTTCTGCCTTTCCCGGCATTAGAGTAATCCTTCTTAGCTGTGATAGATACTACTTCGTTGGGCTGATGAGCGCAGCTATAACCTCGGATGACGCTGCCATTATCTTACTGACAATCGGCTAAAGCCTATCCGGGTATTTTCAGTAAAATAGACTTTCGCTACCGGTAGAAATACTCCTCCGCACAGTTACGGTGCTTCCCGCTTGGGGCACAGGTCTGCCAGCGGGCAATTGTCGTGATCGGGTTTGCGTGCCGTGCAATACTGCCGCCCCAGAAGTATCAGAGCATTACCCACTTGCCGCCAGCTTTGCTGCGGTAGCAGTTTCATCAAGTCCTGCTCTACTTTTTCTGGGTCAGCCTGGTCGGTCAGGCCCAGGCGATAGGCCACCCGCTTTACGTGGGTGTCAACGGCGATTCCCTCGTAGCTGCCGGTCTGTGCATGGATAGCCTCGTTTAGCACAACGTTGGCGGTCTTACGCGCCACTCCTGGCAGAGTGAGCATCTCTTCCATATTATTCGGCACCTGCCCGTTGAATTCATCAACTATCTTTTGAGCCATAGCTTGGATGCTTTTGGCCTTGCGCCGATAGAAACCCGTAGAATAGATATCCTGCTCCAGCTCTGCGCGGTCGGCGTGAGCAAGTGCCTCCGGGGTAGGGTACTTTTGGAAAAGCTTTGTGGTAACTTGGTTAACGGTTTCATCAGTTGATTGAGCTGAGAGAATCGTCGCCACCAGCAACTCAAAGGCATTGCGCCAGTTAAGGGCCGATCTGGCCTCTGGATAATGTTGTCTGAGGCGTTTGTCTATTTCCAGAGCGCGCTGGCGTCTTACTTTGTTACTTTCGTGTGGCATTTTCGTGTTTCTCCCCAATTAGGCTAATTTGCTAAATATTTCGCATATCATCTTCTTCAGTTCCGGGAGTTTCCATAATAAAGGGCAACTTGCGCAGGCGCGGATGATTAACGATGGTTCTGAAGGCCTCTCGTCCCATTTTGCCTTGGCCGATGTGCCAATGCCTGTCCACATGACTGTTGAAGTCACTACGACTGTCGTTGGCATGAATGAGCACTAAGCGCTCAGGACCGAGTGCACTGTCCAATTCGGTAAGGACCTCCTCCAGACCTTCTGGGTGATGCACTGGCCAGCCGGCCGCAAAGGCGTGGGCGGTGTCCAGGCAGAATTGTAGACTGTTGGGATATTGACTGGCAGCCAGAATCTGGGCAATCTGGGGGATACTCGCGCCCAGAGTGTTACCGGCTCCGGCGGAATTTTCCAGGATTAGCGGGACATCGTTTTGGGCTTGAATACGGGCAGCATCAAGTGCTCGCACTACCCGGTCAATTCCAGGGCTAATTGCTCCGTTATTCCCTACCGAGCCCAAATGTAGGACTACTCCCGCTGCGTTCAACAGTTTGGCTCGCCTCAATTCGTCGGAAAGATGCTCTACGCTTCGCTCCCATAACTTTTGATCCGGACTGGCGATATTCAATAGATAGCTGGTGTGGACGAAGTGTGGTTGGATATTATGAGCTGCCAGTTGCTCTATGAATTGGTGACAGTCATCAGCGTTCAGCATGGGCCGCTGCAATTGCACGGGTGAGGAGGTAAAGAGCTGTAGTGTAGTACAGCCTCGGCGCACAGCGCGAGGCACTACCTCGGCCAGTCCGCCAGCAATTGATATATGAAAACCCAGACGCATCAGCGAGAGGACGGCTCCTGCGTTGATTTGGATCTTTCGCCAGCCTGATTTTCTGCCCGGCGTAACTGTTCGCGCATTCTCTGGGCGCGGAGCTGGTAGGTGGCTTTGTGGTAGCCGTAAACTGCCATCAGCAGCAGAGCATAACTTGCCCCTGTTGCTAAGATTGCAGCGGGCAGCCAGGCCCACCATGGCCAGCCGCGTCCCGCCAGTATCCAGCTCACAAGTGTAGCAGCGGCGAGGGCGATGGCGCGGCGGCTGTGCCGGTGGAAGATATACGTAACAAATCGATCGCTTGACAACTGTGTCATAGCGCTCTACCCTTACTTCAGATAAGACCAGGACATCATTTCCTGCTATTTGTACTGATTCCTCTGTGTGTGGTTTGTGAAGGTCAGATTCAGGTGAAATATGCAGATAGGCTATCTTGACATTTCGGTAGGAATAAGTGGCGATATGACCCTGGGGGCGCTGGTTGACGCTGGCGTCGAGCTGACTGAGCTACGCAAGCAGTTGCGCGGCTTGCCGGTGACTGACTGGGAGATCAGCGCCGAAAAGGTGTTAAAGGCCGGAATTCAGGCCACCAAGGTCACAGTAACTACGATGGCCTCCGATAGAGCAACCGATCATCATGCGCACCACCAGCATGCCAGTTATGCCGAACTGCGTAATGTAATTGCTGGTGCAGATCTGCCGCCAGACGTGGTGAATTCCTCATTGCAGGTGCTTGACAGTGTAGCGCAGGCAGAAGCCAATGTCCACGGTGTATCGCTGGAGGAGGTCCACTTCCACGAATTGGCCGGCATAGACACGCTCATTGACATAGTAGGCAGCGTGATAGGGCTGCGCATGCTGGGAGTGGAGAAGCTATACTGTTCGGCTCTGCCCGTCTCACATGGCTTTGTTGACACTGCTCACGGTCGCCTACCGGTGCCGCCGCCGGCGGTTACTGAGTTGTTCAAGGGCTATCCCACGGTTCCGGTAGATATCAATGAAGAGACAGTGACGCCCACGGGTGCTGCACTGGCGGTTACCCTCTGTGAGGAGATTGGCAGGTTCCCTCCGATGGTGGTTGAGCAGATCGGCTACGGAGCCGGCAGCAAAGACCTTCCGGGGCGTCCCAATGTGCTGCGGCTGTGGGTTGGGCGGTCGGCGGATGACGACGAGTCATTGATTATTGACGAAGTAGTGACAGTTGAGGCCAATATTGATGACATGAATCCGGAGCTTCATCCGTATGTAGTTACTCAGGTTTTTGCCGCAGGGGCACTGGATGTATGGCTGACGCCCATACAGATGAAGAAGGGGCGCCCGGCAGTGAAAATCTCAGCTTTGGCCACTCCCGCCGATGCAGAGGCTGTCGCTGGTACCCTCCTGCGGGAAAGTACAACCTTCGGCGTACGCCTGACTCGCAGCCGGCGGCGCTGCCTGAATCGCGAGACTGTCACGGTCACAACTCGTTTTGGAGAATTGCGCGTGAATGTGGGTTACTTGGGCGGCCAAGTAGTCACCGTAGCACCCGAATACGAGGATTGCCTAAATGCTGCACAAAGCCAAGACGTACCGGTAAAAGCAGTATATTCGGCGGCCCTGGCGGCTGCCGATGAACTGTGGCGGCAGCCTACTGACTAACGGAGCCTGGCAGCAGGTACAAATTTGGTCGTCGGAGCATAGTGCTGGCTGCGATTGGCCAGTGCCTTGGGTAGTGTGCTGCTTGGAAATCTGCTCCCAGAACTGTTATAATACTTTAGCGTAAGTCTGACTCACTAATAACAGCATATTACTGGGAAAGTTAGGAAGACATTAGCAGATGGCTGGACATTCCAAATGGGCAAATCGGGTACATCGTAAGGGGCGGCAGGACCGCAAGCGTGCTAAACTGTTCAATAAGCTCTCACGGCGCATAATCTCTGCAGCGCGCGAGGGAGGCGGCAACCCCGATATAAATCACAAACTGCGTGCCGCCATTGATCAGGCCCAAGCCGCCGATATGCCCAACGACAATATTGAATATGCCATTAAGCGGGGCACCGGCGAGATTGAGGGAGTCAGCTATGAATCGGCTCGCTATGAGGGGTATGGCCCAGCGGGCATTGCCCTGATGATAGACGTGCTTACTGATAATCCAAATCGCACTGTAGCGGAGTTGCGCAACCTGATGAAGGAGTGTGGGGCGAGCTTGGGCTCACCGGGTTGTGTGCAGTGGATGTTCGAGCGCAAAGGTGTCATCATGGTGCCCCGAGACAAAGTGGATGAAGATGAACTGTTTAGAGTAGCTGTTGAAGCTGGCGCTGAGGATATCATTGATAGCGATGAGGAGGTCTGGGAAGTTCGCACCGAGCCGGAAGATTATCAACAGGTGTACGAGGCCTTTAAAGCGGCTGGTATAGAGATGGAACGGGCCGAAGTCACTATGGTGCCGACCACCAATACTCGCGTGCCCGACGACGAGGCAGTTAAGGTCATTAAACTTCTTGACAGACTGGACGAGCACGAGGATGTCCAGAACGTCTTCTCCAACTTTGAGATCTCTGACGAATTAATGCTAAGTATGGAGAGTTAAGCGGCTAAGTGGTCCTCCTCGCTGCCTACTTAGCGATAATTTCCTGTTCCAGCGGCATGTGCGGCTGTTTGGGCACAGCTATTGCTGGAAGAAAGATAGTACAGGAACGCTTCCAGGCAAGCTCAAGTTTGTTCCAATGTTGCCGATATCTAATAACGACGGAGGAGTGCCTGATGCTTCTATGGCTATAAGTGAGGCGTCCATAGATTGATGAAGCAGCAAGAACGCGAGTTGACCTACGAAAGCATTTCGTTGCCAGTAGCTGCGCCGATGAGGTGGGAGCGTGAGCAGCAGGTCTTAATCCGCTCAGTTGCCCACCAGATTCGTTCTACACTTACTTCCATCAGCATTAGCGCCGAGGCTCTGGCCACAGACTCCGAGTCACCCCCCTCCAAGGTCCGCCGCCATTGTCTGGTTATCAATAATAATGCTCAACATATTGGCCGCCTGCTGGACGACCTGGTTAGCTTGACCAGTGACCAGCTGGAGACCAGTGATTTTGGTATTGTCGAGCTGAACGAAATTGTGTGGGAAGCAGCTCAACCGCTGTGGCAACTTGCCCGCCACCGCTCAATAAAGATAAAGACCCCGTCTGGTGCGGAATCGCTGATCGTTCAGGGCAAGCGTGGCTACCTGACTCAGGCTATCCGAGGCTGTCTGGAGCATGGTATTCTCAACCTGCCCGAAAACAGCTGCGTATCGGTGCGACTTGAGCCCCGCACCGGCGTGGCTGGTACGGAGGTGGTGGAGATCATAGTTGAATATACCCGCTCTGACGAGCAGGCGCGGGTGCCGAGTGCAGTAGGCAAGCCGCAATGGGATGATGTTACGATGCAAGCAGTTTGCCGGATCGTCGCAGCCCATCAGGGTGACGTGGCCCCGTTAGGTGATGGTGGTGACGGCGTCCGTCTGTTATTGCCGAAGCATCGGGCCGTTATGGCTGGCCAGATGACGCTATCCCCAGCTCAGGCCAGCCGTCACGACCTGCAGCGCCAGCAGTCCGCGGCGTAAAATATTCGCACAGCATCGTTTGCCAGCTAACCCCGGTTCCGGTGTAGTAGCCAGCTTGGCCGCCATCTTGCCACCGGCGCCAGTTCGTGGTAGACTCTCCCCTTAGAGGCGAACGGAGTCAGTTCGTCTTCGGAGGGAGGGTTACTATGACTGCGGCTTGCCGGCGGCCCCCCCCTCTGTTTAGCCCTTTTGCACTAATCCCTGGATGCTTTATTCACTTGCTCTGTTGATAGTTGTCTTAGTTTGCCACAAGGGGGTATCTGCCCGGTGACGGAGATTAATGAATCCTCGGCCGACAGGTCGGACTCCTCGGAAGAAACAAGTGGGCCGCCCGTGATTGCTGCAGAGATCGTTGACCAGTTGCCGGTAACCCTGGAAGTGCGCATAGGCTCGGTGACGTTGTCGGCGAGCGAGCTTGGCGAGATGGAGCAGGGGGCCATTTTGATGCTGGGCGAGTCCGATGCGAAGCAGGTAGAAATTATAGCCGGCGAGAAGACTATTGCCCAGGGGGAGATAGTTGCCGTGAATGACCGGCTCGCTGTGCGTATCGTGCGGATAATCAATTCGGGGCCGTCTGCAGAGGAATAACTGATGCGTGCGCTGCTGAAGAGTGTTAGCTTTGTCGGGCTATTGTTATTGGTTGGTCTTGTGTCGGCCTCTGCTCAACAGGGGCAAGGTTCTGGCGACGGTCACAGCTCGCTGTACTATCTACTGCAGGCCGCTATCAGCCTCGCCATAGTCGTCGGCCTGATCTATGCAACCTATTTCGGCCTCCGTCGCCTTTCCCAGACGGCTTCTACTCGCAAGGGCGGCCGGCTACGCGTGGTGGAAAGCTGCCACCTCGGCGGCGGCCGCTGGGTCTATATCCTGGAAGTCGCTGACCGTATTCTCATCGTTGGGGGTGGTAGTGAGGGCCTGCGTAAAATAGCGGAATTTCCCGCTGATGAGCTTGACCAGTCGCAATCCTCGTTTAACCAACAAGGAGACGCAGGTGATGGGACCTCGTATTGACAAGGAGCTGCGTTGGCTGAGAAAGATGGGTGCGATTGGGTTGCTTG
>JALGTS010000092.1 GCA_029821255.1 Candidatus Zipacnadia bacterium | reverse complement strand
TAATCTTGTGCCCGCTAGCAAAACTGATATCAAAGGCCAACCCGCTGGGGTCCTGCAATTTGAGCTTCACACTTTGTGTTTGGCCCAAGATCTGTTCTCCCCCTCGCTCAGAACTGGTCAGCTTCGGGGACTAATCTCCACTGACGCCACCGCCTCCAACTGGCTGATAATCTCCATTAGTCGCTCCCAACTAACTACCTTCGGATTCTTGTAGTACAGCACCAAGCGCTCGTGGTCATCGCCCAGAAAATCAATACTATCAATCCGCACCCCGACCTCCTGCAGTTGAGTAAGCAGTTGAGCAGGGAAGTCCGCCCCTGCCGCCAATTCAATGGATATACGCTGCTCGGCGGTTACTCCTCCTACGTACCGCTCCAGCCGGCGTAGTGCAGTAAGAGTGATAAATATTATTGCTGTAGCAACGATTGCTGGTGCATAGGAACCCATCCCGACCGCCAAACCTACAGCAGAAGCCGCCCACAGAGCCGCGGCGGTCGTCAAACCATGGACACCTGCTCCATAACGGATGATAGTTCCAGCTCCCAGAAAGCCGATGCCGGTGACTACGCCTGCCGCTATCCGCCCCGGATCAAACTCTTCTCCTGCCACTAACTTTGATATCATCATCAATAAGGCAGCAGCAACCGTGACCAGAATGTGGGTGCGCAGCCCCGCTGGCCGATCCCGCCGCTCCCGCTCCAGGCCGATCATCCCACCCAGGACAAACGCAACCAGCAGGCGCAAGGCTACCGTCGAGATGGGAAGAACAAGTGGTTCATTCATATAGTATCTCCTCCCCACTCAAAGCTCTTCTGAAGATCCTGCCGATGCCCGTTAGTGCCCCCTCGCCGGCAGACAATCTATTGAGCATTAACTTGATTGATTGCCGTCTGATATCCATTACTGCTGGCCCACCACCGCAACATCTGGATGCGATATACTGCATATTCAGCGCTGATAGCAGGATCTTCGTCAGTAGGGATAGCAGCCAACTGTGCCACACTATGCCCTTCATACCGAGCCATCAGCCGAGCAGCAGTCCGCTCAGCGGCTTCTTGAGCGGAGGCTGCCGTTCCCCGAGCAATGGCGTCACACGACGCTTCGCAGTCACTACACGCCAGCAGTCCAGCCCGGTCGGCCGACAACTCAGCACGCTGCTGCCAGGCATGACCAATTGCTCTCAGACGCCGCCGGACTTGCGGTTCCTGGGTAGGGGCGATATCTGCTGTAGCCTCAGTTATCAGCTCTCGCCAGTTCAGGCGCAACTGCCTGACGGAATTTATCGGACGCTGCAACAACACATCCACCGCCTGCAGTGGGCCGAGGTATCCGCTCAGAATTGGCCCCAGACATCTGCCTACGACGAATGTCAATTCAGCCGGGCTGAGCACCTGACAGACGCCCTGCGGCACCGCCAAGATAGTTGGCCGGCTCTGGATAACGAATGGCTGCATATGCCTTTCAGCAGTCAAGTACAATTCGGGCGGGTCGGCGGATAGCTTCTGTGCTGCATTGGCGGCAGCGGCTATCAACTGAGGATAGTCGTCACCAACAGGCACACAGGCGGCCACTACTGGCTGCACTACCCGCGTCGCCCAGGCATCCTCAATCGCCGCGACCAGCTCGGCAACTCCCTCAATAGCCATCCACTGCTGATAGTACTCTCGGTCCTCAGTGAATTCCCATCCCGGCGCCTCGCCGCCAGCTATTTCTTCGTCGCCTAACTCATCAAACGCCTCAAAGGCATCAGAGCTGCCTGCCCGACGCTTAGGGGATATGCCGCCCACTTCCCGGAGCTCCTGGGAGGGTACCACTTCATCCAGAGGCTCAAAGTCCTCCGAAATCTCTTTGTGCACAAAAGGAGCGGCCCCTTCTTCGATCTCCTGCTCAGCCCCTATTTCCCCCATCATATCAAACTCTTCGCTAATGCGCGCCCGCCTGCGCCTCACAAAAGGGTCCGGAGGAATCTCGTGCAGACGCCTGACGCGGTCCGCAGCCTCCGGGTCAATTGCTTCCAGAGCTGCCCACGCTTTCCGGTCATCACGATCGGAGCGCAGAATGATCTGGTATTGACGGGAGGCTCGGTCAATCGCGCCGGCTTCAACACGCGCCTCTGCATACCCCCCATCAACCCTCAGTGCCTCGCGGGCGTATTCAACCGCCCATGCAAGCCGCCCGCTGGCATAAGCTTGCTGCGCTTCCTCAAAGATGCTCCTCGCCTGCTGCCGCCTATCCGAGGTGCTCTCGTCTGCCATTGTCATCCACTCCTGCAATAAAACGAGCAATAGACTGCACCCATGCCCAACACACTGGGATAACTATTAATTCGCCACAGGTAGCACTTTGCCCTTCCAACTGAGAAGTCAGTATCCCCGAAAAGCAGGAAAAGCCCTTGCATCCTTCGGCGAGATGAGGTATAATAAAATAGCTTCAATCTCAGGTAGCAATTCCTGGGAGTGGGTGTGTCGCCCACTCCCTATCTGTTGTATGAGCAATGCCACAGATAGCTGGTTAAACTGGTGAGAGAAGATGCAGAAAAATCGCAATCCGGTACTTGATGAAATTGAACCGGAAATCACCCAGATGTTGGAGACATTTGGGTATGAGCTGGTGCTTAGTGAACTTAAAGGACCAGCAGGGGCTCAGACCCTGACTTTATATATCGACAAACCCGGCGGCGTCAACAGCGACGACTGCGCAGCGATGGTAAAGAGGATAGAAATGGTGTTGGAGACTTTGGATGAGCAGCGCCACAACTACAACATCATCGTTTCCTCACCAGGAATTGAACGGCCGCTAACCAAGGAAAAGGATTTTGAGCGTTTTTCCGGCCAGAGGGCGACACTAACGCTGCAACAAACCCAAGGTAAGCGAACACTGACCGGCATACTTCGCGGCCTAACCAGAAGCTGCGTAGTAATTGAAAGAGGTGCAGATACCGTAGAGGTTCCTATTGCTGATCTCGTAGCTGCCCATCTGGCACCAGATTGGCAGGAAATCAAAGCTACAGTTGACCAGCCCGCGGGAACCAGTTCTGCAAGGGGCTCCGAAGATGAATGGTGATCTGATAGAAGCACTCGAACAACTACAAAAAGAGAAGGACATCCCGATGTCTTCACTGCTGCAGACCGTGGAGATAGCCATGACTTCAGCATATCGCAAGCGGTATGGTGGTGCCGGAGATGTCCGTATAAAGATAGATCCAGCGCAGAAGAAAGTGCGCCTGTTTGCGCGCATCGAACAACCATCTGCGGAAACCGACTTGGGTGAAGAAGATGACCTTGACTTGGCGACCATTGAGGCTTCCGGGCTCTACCAAGAACAGGAGATTGATGCTGACGATTTCGGGCGTATTGCCGCGCAGACAGCCAAACAGGTAGTAATCCAACGGATTCGCGAGGCGGAGCGGGAAATTACGTATGACAGATTCGTACAGCGCATTGGCGAGGTCGTTACTGGCGAGGTCCAGCGCCGCGACGCACACAGCGTCTTTTTACTGATCGGCGATGCCGAGGCTATTCTCCCCTCCAATGAACAGATCCCGGGGGAACCCTACCGCTTCAATGATCGGATTAGAGTCTACATCCTTAACGTATCTAAAACTACTAAGAATCCGCAAATCATCGTCTCCCGGACCCATCCAGCTTTGATCAAGCGACTGTTTGAACTTGAGGTACCTGAGGTCTACGACGGCATCGTTGAGATCGTATCCGTGGCTCGCGAGCCGGGGGCGCGTTCGAAGGTCGCTGTCCGTTCCAATGACCCACAGGTTGATCCGGTCGGTGCCTGCGTAGGGCACCGGGGAGGACGAGTACAAGCCATCGTTGACGAGCTACGTGGCGAGAAGATCGACATTGTCCGGTATGATGAGGAACCAACTGAGTACCTCAAAAATGCCCTCTCCCCAGCGCGGGTGAGTCGGGTGATACTTGAGGATGATGAACGGACGGCGACGGTCATTGCTCCTGACGACCAGCTCTCGCTGGCAATCGGCCGTCGGGGCCAGAATGTACGCCTGGCAGCCCAGCTCACCGGCTGGAAGATCGACATTCGCAGCCACGCCCAATGGGAGCAACAACAAGCAGCCAAGACCGAGGCCGATAAGGGCGAGACAATGCGCGTTTACGAGCTGGCCCGTGAGCTGGGTGTTGAAAGCCGGGATCTGGTAGAGATATTGCAAGACGAGGGTATCAACATAACCAGCCATGCCAGCAACATCAGCAGTCAACAGGCGCAGATGGTGCGAGATCTATTAGCCGGTGGTGCTGGTACCTTGGAGGAACTGGAAGCTGGAGAAATAATTATCGATATTGACGAGAATTGACACATTCAGTTATGCCGGTACGAGTCTGGGGCGACGCAAGCCGGGCCCCCAGTAGTAGCTTGGAGGTAGTGACAATTGGCTAAGAAGATTCGCATTTTCTCTCTAGCCAACAAATTGGGATTGCGTACCGAGGCGCTTATTAAGGTACTCAGTGACATGGGTGTGGAGGACGTCACTCCCGCGTCAGCGGTTGATCCGGACACTGCCTCGGCAGCGGTCGAACTACTCGCCGAACAGGCCGAAGAAGCTCGCCGCCAAGCTCAAGCGGCCGCTGAGGTCCAAGCAGCCGCCCAGGAGACCCGTGCCGAGGCGGAGGATACAGAAGAGGTAGCGGGCGAGGAGGAAGAATGGGAGGAAGAATTTACACCCCCGGTTCACGATGCCGATCTCAAAGAGGGTCTGGCCGAGCTGGAACAATACCTGACCGAATTACAGGCAGCCACCGAACAGGAACGCCCTGAGACCCCCGCAATCAAACCGCTTTCTGAGTTGGCGGCACGCCCCACCGGCAAGCGCCCCGAGTCTGCAGTTGATGTCCCCCCGGTAGTGACCGTGCTAGGGCATGTTGACCACGGTAAGACTACTTTGCTCGACGCCCTACGCCAGACCGATGTGGTCAGCAGCGAAAGCGGGGGCATCACTCAACACATCGGTGCCTCAGAAGTATCTGTCGACGGCCATACCATCGTTTTTATAGATACACCTGGTCACGAAGCTTTCACAGCAATGCGAGCCCGTGGTGCTCAAGTCACAGATGTGGCAATATTGGTGGTAGCTGCTGATGATGGCGTTATGCCTCAGACTGTAGAAGCAATCAATCACATACGGGCAGCCGGCGTGCCCATGATAGTAGCTATTAATAAGATCGATCTGCCCAATGCCGACCCGGCCACCGTCCAGCAGCAGCTCCTCCAACACGAGATTGTACCCGAAGAATTGGGCGGCCAGACAATAGTGGTGCCTATCTCCGCGCTCAAGAAGGAAGGTCTCCAAGAGCTGTTAGAGATGATCCTGCTGGTGGCAGAGGTGGAACAACTGTGGGCTGACCCGCAAGGCGACTTTGTCGGAGTTGTAATCGAGTCAAGTATAGACCCCAGTGAGGGACCCCTGGCAACTGTTTTAACCCGCAATGGCACAATCTCCGTGGGCGATATCATGGTCTGTGGTGCTGCTTGGGGGCGCGTACGTCGGCTGCGCAACTGGCGGGGCAAATCTGTTAAAAGCATGGGGCCAGGTCATCCGGTGGAAGTGGTGGGGCTGTCAGACATAGTGGAAGCCGGCGAGATAATGCAGCTTGCCAGCAGCACCCGGCAGGCCCGCAGCCTGGCTGAAGAGGCTCAGCAGACCAAGCGGGAGCGGAGCCTGATGGGCCAAGCCGAGGTGCAACTGCGCCAGTTACAGCGACAGTTCGGTCCCGAACAGCTCAAAGAGCTCAACATCGTACTGAAGTCAGATGTTTGGGGCTCGGCACAGGCTGTTGAAGCTAGTCTCCACAAACTTGCCAAACAGCTTGGCGAAATCCAGATAAATGTGGTGCATAGTGGTGTGGGCGAAGTGACACAGTCCGATGTGCTTCTGGCCGCCGCCTCTAAGGCAATCATAATGGGTTTCCGCGTTGACGTTAGCCCAGAAGCACGGCGAGCGGCCCAAGATGAACATGTTGAGATACGCAGCTATGAGGTAATTTACGAAGTGTTAGATGACATCCGTCGGGCTATGGTCGGAATGTTAGAGCCTATCTACGAAGAGCATCCTATCGGCGAGGCGGAAGTGCTGCAAACCTTCACGAGCTCGCGGTTTGGTACTATCGCCGGCTGCCGAGTGACCAGCGGACGACTGGCGAGGGGCGCTCGCATTGAGGTTATGCGCAATGGTGCTCAGATCTTCGACGGTGAACTAAGCTCCCTACGCCGATTCGAAAACGACGTCGCTATGGTCGAAGCACCTCAGGAATGTGGCGTAGCCGCCGATGACTTCGACGCATGGGAGCCAGGAGACACCATCACCGCCTACCAGGAAGTCGAAGTTGCACGATCACTATCTGGCCAGGCCGCCGAATCCTCCAATTCGTAGTGGCTTTACACCTGACCCAGAGCCTCCGGCTAATAGCTTAGACCTTACCAATATAAAGCAACCAGAAAAATGTCTATCTTCGTTAGCCTACTGACCACCGAGCTGAATATACCAGAAGCTGCCTGCCTCAAGGACAAACGCCAAGTCTTGCGTAGCCTGCTGACACGTATGTCTAATAAGTTCAAGGTGGCAGTGGCGGAAGTTGACCATCTTAACTCTCACCAGCAGGCCTGTATTGCTACGGCTACCGTAAGCAACACCAAAGCGCAAGTGCACCGCATCCTGATGGCAGTATCACAATTTATCCAGGCCGAGCCCCGTATCACAGTACAGTCCGAAACTGTGGAGATTATCTAAGCCTCGGGTGACACTATGCCCACACGACGGCAACTGCGCGTAAATAATCTGTTGCAGGAGGAAATAAGCCGAATTATTCACACCGAGATACACGACCCCGACATCGGCTTCGTAACGATCACTGGGGTTGAGACCACAGCCGACCTCAGGGAAGCACGTGTCTACGCAAGTGTGCTGGGCGACGAAGAAGAAGTACGGCACACGATGGCCGCGTTGACTCGTGCCCGATCGGCAATCCGCAGCAAACTGGGCCATCACATCCGACTCAAGTACACTCCACAACTGGCCTTTGAGCTTGACGAAACCGCCCGTCATGCCCAGCGTATTGAGACACTTATCAACCAATTTCAGAGCGAACTGCAGAAAACAGACCACAGCGCCAATAGCAAAGAAGCCGCGGGTTCCTCAGATGACCAATATTTCGCTCCTGTTATTGATCAAATTGCCCAGTTGCTCACCCAGCAGCAGCCCACTGCTATCTTCATCCACTGCCACCCGGATGGTGATGCGATAGGCAGCGGTCTGGCTCTCAGTCTGGCTCTACAGCAGCAGGAACAGTTTGTGCCTGTGGTGTGCGCTGATTCGTTGCCTGCCCGCTACCAGTTTCTGCCAGCCACCGAACGCCTCAGCACTCAGGCGCCCACAGACTTTGAGGTGGCACTGGTTCTGGACGCTGCTGATCGGCACCAGCTTGGAGCTGTTGCTAAGGCAGTTGACCAGGCTCAAACTGTAGTGTGGATAGATCATCATCGCACCAATCAGGGGGGAGCAGACATTGACTATCTGAATCCGGCAGCG
>JALGTS010000366.1 GCA_029821255.1 Candidatus Zipacnadia bacterium | reverse complement strand
TTCAAACTGATATAAGGAGCTAGAAAACAAATTGACAGCAAATACACAATTAGTTCCAGAACTACAACATTACGTATATGAGTTCATTGTGTCTTCTGTTGTTAACAAACATCAGGTACCAGTTCCTGTAGACGTTGATTCGATTTTCTTAGAACAAGGGACAATCGTTGAGTTGCTGTTTGATGAAACATTTACCGGTTCTTCTTACAAGTATCTCTACCAACAAGTTCCTAAAACCCAGTGGCCGTATATTATAAGTCAACGTTTGTCTCTTTATCCATCATCTCAATATCTTCAAGCATCAGATTCAACTGGGCTAAATGTCTTTAACTTACAACATGATGATCTGTTAATGGCTGATGTCTTACTAAAGTACAGGAATGATTCTACAAGTGTTGTTGTAGTTAACGATTCTACAGCCACTTCAATAAGTATTGTTACATCTGGAAATCTAACAACTGTTACAGCAAATGTTAACTTATTTTCGACTTCGTTATCTAAATTAATCTTCTTGTACTTAGACCTAAAGGTAAACGGAAACTACTTAACATATTTTACATTACCAAGTGTTATTTCTAGTGACAATGAGGTCTTAGCAACTTGTTTTGAGCTTAAGCTAATTGACGACTATTTTCAGTATATTGATACACAAGCTGTTTCGTTTAGCTTAGATTCTTCAACATAGGGAATATAGATTATGATAGATAGAATATCATTACTCACTGACCTTCTTCCAGATAATGAACTTACTACATCGTTACTTGCTTTACTCGGCTCAGAAAAAGCGAAAGTAGAAGAATACTTTAGTCAAGTTGTTGATCAAACAACATTTAAAACAGAAGATTATTTACGTTTAAAAGATTTTCTCGTCAATCTTGTAGCTTCATTGAGAACTCTTGTAACAACATCAAGGTATCTGTCGGATCCAAGGTCTCTTTCCAACACAGACTTAGATGAACTATTTAGAAGTTTTGGTTTTCCTTATTCAACAAAAATACGTGGTATTGACGAAAATCCTCTAGAACAGAAGATACAGCTTCTATACGACCTTATTAACCTATACAAGATTAAGGGAACACCTGAATCAATTGTTCGTATTCTCCAATATTTTGGCTTAGAGAAATTTGACTTATTCGAACTGGTACTCAAGCTAGTAAACAATGATTTGTTTTTTGAAAGTAAATTCGTTGGTGGAACTAGTACTGACCCTGATACTATACGTTTACCTTTTGAAGATCTAACAAAGTCTGATCAACATTGGTTGTTAACAAAAGACCAGATACTTCACTTAAATAATATAAACAAGTTAAATCTTCCTAGTCAAACTCCTTATATTGGAGTCCAAACACAATCAGTTATAGATGGTCCTGAAGCAGCTATTTTTTCAAGGATAATTCAAGACCAGTATCAGACGTGGAAGAATGGCGGGACGTTAGAAGAAAATGCCAAGATTACTATCATTAACGAAAAACGTTCTCTTCTTGAGTTGTACGTAGCAACTGTATATGCAATAAACAAGAAATACAATTTAACAACTACATCCGATAGATTCATCTGTTACGATGGTTCTAACGTATCTATTGTAACCATTTTTGATGAGTTTGACCAGATCTGTTACGATGGTTCTAACGTATCTATTGTAACCATTTTTGATGAGTTTGACCAGATAACGAATACAGCACCTATACGAAGATGTGACATAAATGATAATGAGCATATTCTCGTAGACTCAACAAGTTTGGTTACAAGTAGTATGTTGTATTGTCCTGATTCGAGACTAGTTAGATATTATGATTTATTTACACGACCAATGACCGAGAACTTCTTGAAAACGAGAGAAAGTGCTGGCGAGTTACTACAACAAATGAATCCATCACTAAAACAAGCAATTGACGTGATGGGTAATATTTCAGAAGTTATAATGTCATTACGTAAAGACTTATCTTACTGGATACAAGCTACAATTGGTTTAGGATTTATTGACTTTAGCTACGTTCTTTTTGGTTTGTTGGACCTTTTTGGTGAGTATAGA
>JALGTS010000091.1 GCA_029821255.1 Candidatus Zipacnadia bacterium | reverse complement strand
TTGCCGGGCGACTCAACTACGGGGCAATCGGCGCGCAGCTCTTCCGGACACCCCTTTAATTGCCAGCACGCGGGCAGTGATATAAGACGGGCAATCTCCTCTATGTCATAGCCTTCCTCATTTATCAGTTCGCGAACTCGCGCCAACCAGCAGACATCATTGAAACTGTACAGGCGTTGATTGTTCTTGCGCACCGGCTGGACTATTCCCCTCTCCTCGTAGATTCTCACCATCCTTACACACACGCCCAACAGCTCGGCGACCGCTCCAATGCGCATTACCGGCTTGTCCATGTCCGGTGCATATTCCTGCTTGGCAGTTGACAATGCCATAATAATACCTGTGTTATCGGCGCTAGATAATTCCGCGTTCTCTTTGTCCATCAAGTATTCAAGCCAGGGAGACGGCACTCCAAGCTGGTTGCAGATATTCTATAAATGACTCTGGTACTTGTCAAGTGCTATCTTCCTATTGAGCCGATGAAGCTTTCCCATAGGCAGTGCTATGTTGGTGGACTGCGACGCAATACGGATACGGGAGGTATAGTACCATTTCCAACGAAGCATGAAGTGTTTGAATACGTGCACGGGTCTCATTGCGGACATAAGCGGCAGGGAACCGGAAAACTGTTTCCGGCACTCGGCAATAAGCTTGCCTCCAGATGCTGTCATCGGTTGCCGCGTACAAGGCAATGTGTGTGAGTCGATAGACAAGTTTAGGAATAAGCCCAACGAATGTTGCCCATCATATGGGAATCTTACTGGACGCGAGGTTGGTCCTCGGAGGGAGAGAACGGCCCATGATAAGTCCTGGCAAGGTAAAGGTCCTTTTTCTGTGTGCCGGTAACTCCTGCCGTAGTCAGATGGCGGAAGATCGGGCGTGGGCGCTGCTGGCCGGCCCAGCGCTTCCCGCCCCTACTTGGCTTGCCACTGATAATAAGTCCGATCCGCTACCCCGATCTTCTTGCACGCCTGCGTCACCATCGCTCTCTTGACTAACCCTACTTCCGTCTGCTGTGGTCTGGTAGGCGCACCGCCTTGAGCAAAGCCGAAGGGCAACTTGTTGATGATCTGCTCCAGATTGTGTCGTTTTGGCTCATTATAATACTGCCCTCTTTTGTGCCGAGATTCGCTAAATACTGATACTAAACCCGGACTCGTTTTCAGGGGTAAGGGGCAATTGCAGAAGTTTGGCGGCGATGATGGGGTAAGAGGGGGTAGAATAGCGTTTGCTCTTCTTACAATAACCACGAGCAACCTCTTAGCAATTTCCCCTGCGACCTTGCGGGCCCTCCGCACATTGATCCACTTATCTGCGGCCATAGGGCGTGATATTGTCCCCGCTTTTGCTGGTTGAATACTTAATCTCAGCAGCTATCCCGGGGAGTTCCCGGAAGGTTCTTAAGAAAAATTCTTTCAGACGGGTATTGACAAACCGAGTATATTATGGCATAGTGATACCAAAATACCATTATTCCAGTGATGAATATGCCAAGCTTAGTCAAAATATCAGAAGCTGCCACATTGGCGCTCCACGCTATGGTCTACCTTGCTGCCAACGACGGGCGGCTGGCTACGACCTATGAAATCGGTGAGGTTCTGCAAGTCTCCAAGGCTCATCTGGCCAAGGTACTTCAGCGTTTAGTGAAAGTCGGACTGGTGGATTCCATGCGTGGTCCGAAGGGAGGCTTTTGCCTCGCCAAACCGGCTGCAGATATCAGCCTACTGGAAGTGTATCAAGCAATTGAGGGGCCACTTACTCCTACCAATTGCTTGCTAAGTACACCTGTTTGCGGCGGTGAGAAGTGCATATTGGGGGGATTGTTAGAAGATATTAATGAGCGAGTCAAAGAGTATTTTGCCCAAACTCGGCTGCATGAGCTGACCAATGTGTATCAGTGCAAAAAGGCGAAGCAAAATAGGCAGGCAAGATTGCCGGAAGCAAAGAGGGCCTTTAAGCACGGAAGTCAGTAACCAAGCGTTTACGAACACCTGTGAGGAGGTATCAAGTATCATGTTCTGTTACCAATGTGAGCAGACGGCCAGGGGCAGTGGTTGTACAGTAAAAGGAGTATGTGGCAAAGATTCTCAGGTTGCCGCGCTGCAAGATTTGCTTATCTATGCGACTAAGGGCTTATCTATGTATGCACATCGGTCCCGCCAATTGGGCATGCGGGATCGAGATGTTGACGTTTTCGTCTTGGAGGGGCTGTTTTCAACAGTGACTAATGTGGACTTTGATGTCCAGCGCCTGGAAGGACTGCTGGCGCAGGTGGGACAGTTGCATAAAAAGGCCCGCGAGATGTACGAGGTGGCCTGCCGACAAGCCGGGCACAGCCCCGAGACACTTACCGGGCCGGCACGATGGACGCCCGCCGATAACCTGAACGGCCTGCTTGCGCAAGCTGAGGAAATCGGCATTGCCCGGCGCAAGGAAGCACTCGGCGAGACAGTCACCGGCTTACAGGAGCTTATTACCTACGGGCTTAAGGGTGCGGCTGCCTACGCTGACCATGCTCAGATACTGGGTTATGAAGATGACGCCATATATGCCTCTTTCCACGAGATGCTGGATTTTCTGGCGGGTAGCCCTACGGATACCAACGAGCTGCTGGCCAAGGCACTGGAGGTTGGGGAACTGAATCTGCAAGTAATGGCTCTGCTGGATACGGCCCACACTACTACATACGGCAATCCGGTGCCGACCGCGGTGCGCATCACGCCGGTGGCGGGCAAGGCCATTGTCGTGTCAGGCCATGATCTGAAGGACCTGGAAGAGTTACTCAAACAGACCGAGGGTACCGGTATCAACGTATATACCCACGGTGAGATGCTGCCCGCTCATGGATACCCGGGACTGAAAAAATACCCACACCTGGTCGGTAACTACGGCGGGGCCTGGCAGGACCAGCAGAAGGAATTTGCGGCCTTTCCGGGCGCGATTCTGATGACCACCAACTGTATCCAGAAGCCCAGGGACAATTACAAGGATAGGATATTCACCAGCGGATTGGTGGCCTGGCCAGCAGTAGCCCACATCACTGATAGTAATTTCACCCCTGTTATTGAGGCGGCTCTATCCGCGGAAGGATTTGTTGAAAACGGCCCTGACAAGACTATTCTGGTGGGCTTTGCCCATCAGGCGGTCTTGGATGTGGCCGATAAGGTAATTGAGGCGGTCAACGCCGGAGCCATCCGCCACTTCTTCCTCATCGGCGGCTGCGACGGGGCCAAACCCGGCCGCAACTACTACACGGAGCTTGCTCAGGCCGTGCCGGAGGATTGCGTAATATTAACTCTGGCTTGTGGAAAGTACCGCTTCAACAAGCTGGAGTTCGGGGACATTGGTGGTATTCCTCGTCTGCTGGACGTCGGGCAGTGTAACGATGCCCATTCGGCTCTGGTAATCGCCCAGGCATTAGCGGATGCCTTTGACACCGACATTAACGGCCTGCCGCTGTCGCTAATCGTTTCCTGGTATGAGCAAAAGGCCGTGGCGATTCTGCTCAGCCTATTGCACTTGGGCATAAGGAACATTCGTCTAGGACCCACACTGCCCGCCTTTGTCACCCCACCAGTGCTGGAGGTGCTTAGTGAGAAGTTCAACATTATGCCCATCACAACGCCCCAGGAGGACTTGCAGGCAATACTGGGAGAATGAGGCAGGGCACCGGGGCCCCCCAGGAGTTGCCCTTGGGGAGGACTGAGACGAATGACAGAACGTTCTGTGACTCTTGAGATCACCGGTATGCACTGCGCGGCCTGCGCACAGACGATTGAGAAGTCGCTGCGCCGGGTGCCCGGAGTGGTTGAGGCGAATGTCAATTTCGCTACCGAGACGGCGCGGGTGACCTTCAACCCGCAGCGAATAGCAACGCCGGCCCTCATCGAGGCAGTGGCCGATGCCGGATATGGTGCACATCTGCCCGAACGACAGCCGCGCCGGGTGCGGCTACGCATTGGTGACATGAGTTGTGCCTCTTGCGTGCAGCGTATTGAACGCCGTCTGAAAGCGTCTCCCGGCGTCATAGCGGCCACCATCAACCTGGCCGCTGAGACTGCCGACGTAACGTTCGATCCCGCACAGACTGGTATCAAGCAGCTTATTGCTGTGGTACAGGATACTGGTTACACCGCCGAAGCCGCCGGCGAGCAACCCCAAGACGAGCAGGAACAGGCGCGCATTGCTGAAACCCGGCGCCAGGGACGGCTGTTTGTGTTGGGAGCGGTCTTCAGTGTTCCGCTATTCATCCTCAGCGTCTGGTTCAAGTTTCCCGGCAAGCTCTACGTATTGTTTGCTATGGGTACGCTGGTTCAGGTCGTGCTGGGCTGGCAGTATTATCGCAACTCTTATCGGTCGCTGAAGCACGGTAGCGCTAATATGGACGTGCTCATTGCCATGGGTTCGTCGGCTGCATACCTGTACAGCGTCTATTTCACATTCTTTAGCCGCGGGCAGGTGCACGTCTACTACGACACGGCCGCTGTCATTCTCACCCTGATCACTCTGGGGCGCTTCCTGGAAGCCCGCGCCAAGGGCCGGACCTCCGCGGCAATCCGCAAGCTGATGCAACTGGCCCCAACTGAGGCCTCGGTGATCCGCGATGGTGAAGAGGTCAAAGTCTCACTTGAGCAAGTCAGGGTAGGAGACGTGGTGCTGGTCCGCCCCGGCGAGAGGATTGCTGTTGACGGCGAGGTAATTGAGGGGCATTCCACAGTAGACGAGTCTACGATAACTGGTGAGAGCCTACCGGTAGACAAAGCTGTTGGTGATGAGGTCATCGGTGGTACTATAAATAAGACTGGCACGTTCAAGTTTCGCGCCACGCGGGTGGGTAGCGAGACGGCCCTGCAACAGATCATCCGCTTGGTGCAGGAAGCCCAGGGGACCAAGCCGCCCATTCAGCGACTGGCCGATACAGTTGCCGCTTACTTCGTGCCGGCTGTCATTGCTGTTGCCGTGCTGACTTTCGTGGGCTGGCTGCTCGCGGCGGCCGGATTTGAGCGGGCTCTGGTCAATGCCGTGGCCGTGCTGGTTATTGCCTGCCCTTGTGCTCTGGGGTTGGCTACGCCGACGGCAGTGATGGTAGGCACCGGCCTGGGCGCAGACCACGGTATTCTCATCAAGCAAGCTGGCGCGTTGGAAATGGTGGGCCGTCTTGATACTATTCTTTTTGACAAAACCGGCACCCTTACCCACGGGCAGCCCGAGGTCACCGAGTTGCGCACACTGGCCGCCGATGTCTCAACGGATGACCTGCTGCAGCTCGCCGCAGCGGCCGAAAATCCCTCTGAGCACCCCCTGGGACAAGCGATTGTAGCTCAGGCCAGGAAGCAACATCTGGAGGTCGCCGCAGTGGACGATTTCGAGGCTCTAGCTGGTCGTGGGATACGGGCGACGGTGGACGGGCAGCAGATTCTGGTGGGCAGCAGCGGGCTCATGCAGCAAGCCAGCGTGGATGTCTCCGCTGCGCAGGAAGTTAAAGGCCGCCTGGAACAGCAGGGCAA
>JALGTS010000090.1 GCA_029821255.1 Candidatus Zipacnadia bacterium | reverse complement strand
GCCAGGCATCGATCAATACTATGTTTCATCGGGCGGCTGACTTGGGCGTAGATGTGATCTGGGTGGACGCCATCAACCCCCGGCCGCGAGTCTGGCCGTCGGTAGCAACGCTGCTCCGCCAGCACTTCCCTGACCTATTCGCACGCTACCACCGGCTCCTACTTCACAGTGACAGCCGTAACGCGTACCTCACACAGTTACGGAGTCGGGTTGGCCGTGTGGCCCGGCAGCTCGCTTTGGCGAATCGGGTCGCCGGATGCGTTTGAAGCAGTGGCATGGAAAGGGCGCTTCCTGGCTTTATATCGAGCAATATGATGGAACTGGCGGATAATAACAGTGTGGTCTGCTTAGGAAGAAGACGCCGCGGATAACCCCTTGACCCAGCCCAATAGCCACGCTACAATTGACTTGGGGAATGTACAGCCGATGCCTATCTGTCCTGTATGTGAGCAACCGGTTGATGCCAACGATGCTTACTGTCGCTATTGTGGAGCAGCGTTGACGCAGGCTGATGAGGGGCAATCCGCAGCTTTTAGAGAGTTGATTGAGGAATATCGAACAAGGACAGCGGACAACCCCGATGACGATGATGCTCACTACGGATTGGGCTTAGCCTACCTGCATGGCGGCCAGTTAGGACCGGCTGCTCAGGCTCTGCACCGAGTCATTGAGCTGCGGCCGGACTTTCCCGATGCCTACGCCAAGCTCAGTGTCGTCTACGCACGCCTGGGCCAGACTGCGAGGGCCCGGCAGCTCATAGATGAGGCATTGGCTTTGGCCCCAACTAATCAACAATATCAGGAGATCTCTGACTTGCTCAGTAAGCTGCGATAGCTCCACCGGGATGACAGTTGAGAGACTACGTAAAGCTCGGGCCTCTACGTGAGGTCAGTACTGTCTACCAAGCTGTATCGTTTTAAACCTCCGAGGCTGGCCGTAAGAGGTCCAAATGTGGAATAGAGTGCCTCTATCGTGTAGGCAGGAGGAGGAATTAGAGGTGATAGATGATTACAGCTTTGGTCGAATAGTGATTGATGGCCGAGAATACACCAGTGATGTTATCATCTATCCGGACTACGTTGACGACGGCTGGTGGCGACAGGAGGGCCATCGTCTGCAATTGGCTGACCTCAAAGAGATTCTGGCAGCCTCGCCCGAGGTCCTGGTCGTGGGGACGGGCGCTTATGGGCTTATGCGCATTACTCCAGAGGTTGAGCAGGCCTTGGCGCAAAGGGAGGTGGAGTTGATTGCCCTCTCCACTGAGCAAGCTTGCCGTCGCTACAACGAGATAGAAGACCACCGACGCACAATCGCAGCGCTTCATCTGACCTGCTGACGCTCACCTGGCAAGTCTCGCGGGCACCGGGGACGATTTCCGGGCTCACCTACGACGCCGCCACCAGGCAGCCTGCCGACGAGCCGATTGCCATCGCGATGGCTCAGACATAGCCGGTGGTACCACAAGGAGATGTAGTTCATGGCCCGAACCGTGCACTTGGGTCTGGAGGCATACAATCACTGATCTTCGGAGTCTTCCAGTTCAATTTCCTCCAATAGACGTTTCAGAAGTTCTTCGTCGCCTGGCTCCTCCAGGTCATAGGCCTCCTCCAGCCTCCTGACCAATCGACCGAATTCCTTATTCTCTGCCATAAGTGTATCCAGCTTGGCATCCGTTACCTTTGCTGACTCCTGCAGGTCCGTCCAGTCAATGTCCAGTCCCAACAGCTTGTTGAGAGCAGAAAGCACCTTGATTATGCTCTTGGGATAAATAGGCATCTCCAAGAAAGGATAATGGGGGATCTCCACAACCAGACTGATCATGTGCACTGCTGCGGCTTCAGCATGATGAGCCAGCGAGGTAACAATGCTGGCAGGACCCTCATACTCCGTAAAGTTGATCCCAGCGCTTTCCAGATCCTGCTTCAAGCTCTCACTGGAGACAGAGGCTCGTATCCGAGGCTCTCGCGTATGAGGAATGGGGCTGGCGACGCTGCCCACGAAGTATAATGCTTCAATCCCGAAGCGGTGCGCGAACTCATAGATGCAGTCGCAGTACGCTCCCCAGCGGATATGAGGTTCTTCGCCGCGAAAGAGCATAAGGTCCCGTTGTTGCGAGTACCAGAAGCTGTTTGCCGGATAGTTCAGCTCTTCAACCAGGCCGCCTTCAATCCGGGTATGTGGCCGGAAAATGGCGGCAAACTCCATCGGTCTTAGCGAAGCAACTACTGTCTTGCCCTCTGCTGAATAGACAGGGATAGGCAGCGTAGACACCGGGAAGTTGAAGATGTAGAAGTCCCGTGAGTCAATCTCGGCGACCTTAGTTGCTTGCAACTTATCAACCAAGTAGCTAATAGTGCCCGTGGAGACACTTCCTCCATCCATCCAGCCGGTAAAGCCCATCACCAGCACGGGACTGCTTACTTGCACATTGTGGTAAACATGTAACTCGGTCATAAGGGCTGTCTGTCTTTCCTGGGATTGGGTTCAACAGTCTTCTGCTCAGGGACTGTCTGCCCTTGTCTATGCTATTACTTCGGCTTCCACCAGACCTTTTCCTGCTAATAGGCCATAGGCACTGGCTTCAATCCAGGTGGCTGCATAATGGGGTCCCCAACGAGCCAGGTTCACACCACCTAAGTACGCCGACTGGCCCGGTATCTCTTCACTGGGCAGTTCTGCTGCTGGGAGCAATCTCCGCACGAACGGGGATGTGTCCGGCAGCCGGCAGCCAGTGCATAAGCTGCGGCTTGGCGGGCACCGGGGGCGGCAAGAGCGAGATTGGCTGGCTCGCGCCGCTGTCCGGGCAATCCCGGATGGCCGGCCCAGTCTACATTGTGCAAGCCTGCCTTCTGGGCGGTATCTACAGCTTTGCGCATCTGTTGAGTGCTTGCCCCGGGATGGTCCTCCAATACAAAGTTAGGCCGAAACGCCAGGAAAGAGACAGGCAAGTATGGGTCGAGTTCAGCGATAAACTCCGCAAGCGGTTGCACTTGATCTTCATTTATCCCCGGTATCAGCAGAATGCGAAACTCCCATAGCTTGTCAGGATGTGCTGCCACTATACGGGCATTCCTCAGAACAGGCTCTACCGGCGCTCCGGTCATCTCTCTGTGGACCTCATCATCCCAAGCCCGCAGGTCAAATGTGATGGAGGTCGCCAAATCCAGCACTCGCTCCATAGACCTGACAGTCAGGAAGCCGTTTGTGTCAAAGTTGACCTTGGTATCCGGGTCAATCTCCCTGGCGCAACGCACTATCTCCTCAACATAGGGCAGCGAGCAGGTCGGACTGCCTCCTGAGAAAAAGAGCCGGTCTGCCCCTATCAATTGGGCTACAGTTGAGCGCAGTGCTACCTCCGCCTGTTCCGCCAGCTCTTGTGGCTCTATCCACCCTTCAATCCCCGTAGCTGAATCAGGATAGTGGGCAATCGGCCAGTTCTGACAATACAAGCAGCGGAAGTTACACCCTGCCATGAAAATGGTGTAGCTTTGCGGGGGTGCCGGATGGAGACTGCGGGAAGCAACCATAGGTACCCCCATATGGCAGACTCCTACTTCGCCGGCCAGACGGTCGACTCCACACTGCCATTCGCACAGCCGGCACTCGGAGAGCTCTTGTAGGTAGTCAAGTTCAGTCACCAAGACTTTCATAGGTCTATGCTGCCAGGACCTCCGGGACATATCTGAGCCAAAGACCAGCTGTCTATCTCCTTTTCGCTTGGCGCATCCGATAATAAGCTGGACTCCCGTCCGGTTTCGCTGGCCTCCTCAATTGTACAGCACCAGTCTGTAGCGGGCCATTTGCTGGAGAAGTTGTCGGCAACTCATTGCCCGCCTCTGGCCGGTTTGATATTCTTCAGCTCTGCTGCCAATTCCTACTCCGCCCATATGGTTAATCTGGTGGAGGACTATGCTCCGGGGCAGGAGAAGTTGTCTTGCTGATGGACAGACTAACCTGTCACTCAGACCGCAAGCAGTGGATTATGTCCCGGATAGTGCGGTTACCCCGTTCGGTGCTGGGCTTACTGGCTTTCTTATTTCTGGTTGGCTGTGGCACTGGTCCCGACTTCCCGCAGTGTCCTGACACCGAGCCAGGCCCGATAGCAGACCTGCCTCCACCTGCCGAAGACAACGTCCATCTGGTCGCTGTCGGGGACATCTTATTGGACAGAGATGTGGGTGAACGAATTAATCAAAACGGGGTTCATTCTATCCTCCCAGTGGTTGCCCCTCAGCTACAGCAAGCCGACATTGCCTTTGGTAATCTGGAATGCCCCATCGCTACAGTCGGAGTCCGGGATCCATGGTACCGATGCATCTTCCGGGCTGACCCCTCCACGGTTCAGGTCCTTGTTGATGGTAGCCTGGATGTGGTATCGGTGGCCAATAACCACACGCTGAACTCTGGCCCCGAAGCCTTGTGCGAGACGCTTGGTTATTTAGAGGAGGTCGGCATTCGGTACGTGGGGGCAGCTTGTGACCCCGCCCACGGCTCGGATCCGATCTTCGTGCAGGTACGCGGGTTGCAGATTGGTTTTCTGGCCTACACGGATTTAGACTCGGAACATGGTGGCTACTCCAAAGTAGACGAAGACCTGACCCAACTCCGCGCCCAGATAGCAGCAGCTCGCAGTGCCTGTGATTTGTTAGTCATTTCCTACCATTGGGGGCGGATGTACCGGCGAAACCCGACCAGTCGACAGGTGGAGGTGGCTCACGCCAGCGTAGAAGCTGGTGCTGACCTGGTCTTAGGGCACCATCCGCATGTGCTTGAGGGGATAGAGATATATCAGGGGCGGCCCATTCTTTACAGCATGGGCAACTTCGTATTCGACCACGTTAGGGCCGATGCCCGGCAGAGTGCGATATTCAATCTGGTATACCAATGGGGTGCCGGCTGGCGCATATGGATCACTCCTGTGTGGATAACCCAGGAGCGGCTGGGCCCGGAGTATACTACTGGGTCGCAGTGCGGAGAAATATTGGGCCGAATGATCGGATTATCTGAATCATTGGGGACTGAGATTAAGCTGGCTGGCGGGCGTGGCTACCTTGAATGCCTGCCTTCAGATGTAGCCAGCTCTACCCGACTGAGCCCTGTGGTCAAGCCTGCCGGATTCAGGGACTGACATGGCAGATGGTACCACCATCAACGGGGGGCAGGCCAGCATCACACGTATCTTTCTGAAACAGCAAAAGCGTCCGATATGGAGCTCCCGGAAGTTTGTAGCTTCTTCTCGGCCATGTTTAAGTACGGCGTATCGGACCCGCTCGCATCAGCGTTTGTATCCTATTATGTTAACTAACGGGGCAAAAGTTCGGATTTTGGGGGTCCCGCTGACCCGAGCTAGCGCCTTGATGTCTCGTACTATCATGGTGCTGCCTCCTTCCGTGAAATGAACAAAGCCCGCGCGGGCAGGTGATAGCAAGCTAAGCGCGGGCCTTCATAAGACTGAGGTACGGCATGGTCGTGGTGTTCTGTCCGGCGGCTGCCGGATCACGCGCCATAAGGCACGTTTAACATAGGCATCACTCCTTTGTGTTGTAGATTGGTATCAAC
>JALGTS010000089.1 GCA_029821255.1 Candidatus Zipacnadia bacterium | reverse complement strand
GATGTTGAACCGATGGATATGATGTGAAGCAGTTTGTGCTGGGAAGTGATTGACTGTGGCTACACCACTAATTCGGATATATGGGGACCCGGTTCTGCGCACGAAGGCCAAGCAAGTTCGCGAGTTGGATGGCGGACTGTATGACCTCATCGAGCAGATGGTTGCGGCAATGTGTGAGAATGAAGGTGTCGGACTGGCTGCGCCTCAGGTCGGCTCGCCGTCGCGAGTGATTGTGGCGCGGCCTGACACCGAAGAAGACACCGAGATCTTTCGGTTGATAAACCCTCGCATCATTGCTGCCGAGGGCAGTCAGGAGGGGATGGAGGGCTGTTTGAGCTTACCCAGCTTGCGGGGGGAGGTCAAACGATCCGCGCAAGTTGTTGTGGAGGCGATGACTACCGAGGGAAAGAATATAACGATCGAGGCAACAGGACTGCTGGCCCGAGTCTTTGAGCATGAGATTGACCATCTCAATAGCGTCCTGTTTGTTGACAGGGCTGCCGCCGATACGCTTTGTTGGCTGCTTCCTGATCCTGATGCCGAAGAGGGTTACCGGCTGGAAGAGACCACTATTGAAGAGGCCGAGCAGCGCTTCGCAAGGCTGCTTGCCAAGCGGCGGGCCAAGGGAGGAGCCCAGCAGTGAGGGTGGTTTTCTGGGGGACGCCCAGACTGGCAGCGCAGTATCTGTCGCCACTGGCTGACCGGCAGGAACTGGTTGGGGTAGTGACCCAGCTAGATCGGCCTAAGGGGCGACATCATAAGCTCAGTGCGCCGCCAGTGAAGGAGGAAGCTGTCAAGCTGGGTCTGCCGGTGCTGCAGCCCGAAGATCTACGAGACTGTGAATTTCAGGAGCAACTACGGCAGTGGGCAGCCGATGTCTTCGTGGTGGTAGCATACGGACGTATCCTGCCACCCAGTATCATTGAGATGCCTGCCCAGGCAGCAGTGAATGTTCACTACTCCTTGCTGCCCCAGTTGCGCGGCGCTGCGCCGGTGCAGCACGCCCTGATGCAGGGCTTGACAGAGACAGGGGTTACGGTGCAATATATAGCCCAGGAGGTTGATGCTGGCGACATCATCCTGCAGCAGAGCATCACTATCGAGCCTGGTGACAATACAGCCACACTCACTCAGCGCCTTACCGAGGTCGGTATTCCCTTGTTGCTGAAGGCCTTGGAGCTAATTACCTGGTGCCAGGTCACAGCCCGGCCCCAGGATGACGGGGCGGCCACTTATGCACCTTTACTGACCAGGGAGGATGGGATGATTGACTGGTGTCGGCCGGCCCGGGATATTGTCAATCAGATCCGGGCTTGCTATCCGTGGCCGGGGGCTACCTGCTGGCTTGCTGGACAGCGAATTAAGATAGTCAGCGCCAATGCTATTGCCCAGGCAGATTTTGAAGAAGGAGATTGTGGTCAAATTGTCGAAAGAAGGGGAGAAGATGGATTTGTAGTGCAGGCAGAGAAGGGCGGGGTGTTGGTAAGACAACTGCAGCCGGCGGGACGACAGGAGATGTTGGCGGCTGACTTTCTGCGGGGAGCTCGATTAAACAAAGGCGTACGGTTTGAGTCTATTGATATTTGAGTCAACAACTTACGGCAAGCTCTGATAAAATAGTGGATCGTTGTAATGGGGAGCTCTTTATGACTCAAATGTTGCAAAAAGCCGATAAGTTGCGCCGCGACGGAAAGTATGAGCAGGCCCGCGAGCTGTACCAACAGATCGTGGCCGAGCAGCCTGATGAGCCGAGGGGATGGTGGGGGTTGGCGCATGTGGTGATGAACCAGGGGGATTTTGAACTGGCTGGGGAGCATTTTCGGCGGGCTGCTAAGCTGGCGCCCAACCATCAGCAGATAATCTACGATTGGGCAATGCTGCACACTATGCTGGGTGAATACGACGCGGCCCGCTCATTATTTGAAAAGGCAGTTGAGATTGATCCAAACAGCAAAGAAGGGGCAGAGGCGCAGAAGCAACTGACCTACTACTAATTAGTAACAGCCTTTGGAGTACACCTATATATGTCCGATTACATCACGGTGATTTTCGAGCCGGCAGGGGCAAAGGTGCAAGTTTCTGTCGGCACTAACCTATATGAGGCCGGCCAGCAGGCGGGAGTTGAGATAGCTGGCTCCTGTGGCGGATATGGCATTTGCGGAGAGTGCCAGGTTATTCTCATGGAGGGTGAGGTCAGTGAGCTTACCTCACAGGAAAGAAAGTTATTGGATCCGGCGCTTATCGAGGAGGGTGTGCGGCTGGCTTGCCAAACCGAGTTGCTTGGTGACGCAGTTGTTCGTGTGCCAAGCGTACAGGAGGTTGTTGTCCGCAAGGCTCTGACGGCTGAATCGGTACGTTCGGTGCAGCTTGCTCCCAACGTCCAGCGCTACGATCTTGAGCTGGCCGAGCCCAGTCTCGAAGACCAGCGCAGCGACTTTCGGCGACTGGCTGAAGCAATAACTGAGCGGGCGTCCAGCCTGACGGCCACAGTGGAGTGTCTGGGCAGTTTGGCCACTGCACTGCGAGCTGAAGATCAGCAGATCGCGGTAACCGCGGTTGGCAGCGAGCTTGTGGACGTAAGGCCGGCCTCTATGCGGTCGCCGGCTCTGGGGGTTGCCGTGGACATTGGCACCTCCACGGTGGCAGTATATCTGGTGGATCTGGAGACAGGGGAACATCTCGTCACTGCGGCTGGCCAGAATCCGCAGACGAAGTTTGGGGCAGATGTTATCTCACGCATCCAATATGCTAATAGCCACGATGACGGCTTGACTGCGCTACGGGATACGATTGTAGCGGCCATTAATCGTTTTATTGGTCAAGCCGTGACAGAGGTTGGTGCTGCCCCCATTGACGTCTATGAGGCAACCATAGTTGGCAACACCTGTATGCATCACATCTTTCTGGGTTTGGAGCCGCGCTACCTGGCCCAGAGTCCCTACGTGCCGGTGACTGCCGAAGCGGTCAGCGTATCTGCAGATCGGCTTGGTCTACAGATGAACCCTTGGGGCAACGTTTTTTGCCTGCCGTGCATAGCCGGATTTGTGGGTGCTGACACTGTCGGTGTGATTGTTGCCAGTGAGCTGACACGGCGCGACCGTCCCATGCTGGCAGTAGATATCGGAACTAACGGTGAAATAGCACTATGGTCTGGTGAGCGGCTGCTGACCGCCTCCTGCGCAGCGGGTCCGGCCTTTGAGGGTGCTCAGATCCACCACGGAATGAGAGCAGGTCCGGGCGCAATAGATGAAGTGTTTGTGAGCGGCGATGACCTGGCAGTGCACACAATTGACGACCAGCCAGCCCGCGGCATTTGTGGGTCGGGGCTTTTTGATGCCACAGCGGTGCTATTGGAGCTGGGACTGATAGATGCAAAGGGACATATAGCTGATGGCCAGAGCTGTGGGACTCTGTCCGCCACCATGGCGGAGCGTGTGGAGGGCGAAGCAAATGAACGCCACGTAGTTCTGGCCGGTGCCGAGCGAGCCGCGGGCGGTCCAATAGTGTTTACCCAGCGAGATGTCCGCGAGATACAACTGGCCAAGAGTGCCATTCGGGCATCAACAGAGATGTTGCTTGAGATAGTTGGCCTAAAGCCGGACGACCTGGACGAGGTGCTCATTGCTGGGGCCTTCGGAAACTTCATTAATCCTGCCAGCGCGCTGCGAATAGGCTTGCTTCCTGATGTGCCAGAGGGTAGAATAGCGGGGATTGGTAATGCGGCCGGGGCCGGAGCAATCCTGACGTTGGTCTCAGGGCATGAGCGCGACTATGCCAGGCAGGTGGTGGAGACAGCGGAGCACATTGAGCTGTTTCGCAGCTCCGACTTCCAGGACCGATTTGCCGAGTATATGATGTTTCCATAAGACGAGAAGGTATTATCCGAGCCGGCAACGAACCTGCTGATTATGGAGCAGCAGGCAATTTCCAAGATACGTCTAATAGGAGGATGACTGATGGCTGATCTAGAAGCTCTAGCACAAGCAGTAATTAACGGGGATCGTGATGAGGTGGTGCGGCTGGCCCAGGAGGCAGTTGATGAAGGGGTTGCCCCTGAGTCCATTGTCAATGATGGTATGATTGTGGGAATGGATGAGGTAGGGCGCAGGTTCAAAGCCAATGAGTTTTATGTCCCGGAGGTGTTGATTGCCGCCCGAGCAATGCACGGGGGTATGGACATCGTTAAACCGCTGCTGGCGGAAAGCGGTGTCGAGCCACGTGGTTCGGTGCTGATTGGCACTGTCCAGGGCGACCTGCACGACATTGGCAAGAACCTCGTTGCGATGATGCTCGAAGGGGGAGGATTTGAGGTCATTGACCTGGGAGTGGACATTTCGGCTGATCAGTTTGTGGAAGCAATTGGCGAGCACTCACCGAACGTTGTAGCTATGTCGGCGTTGTTGACAACAACTATGCCGGGGATGAAGGATACGATTGATGTGCTGGATACTGCTGGCATCCGCGACCAAGTCAGGGTCATCATCGGCGGCGCGCCGGTCACTCAGGATTATGCTGACGAGATTGGTGCTGACGGTTATGCTCCGGACGCAGCCTCGGCTGTTGATTTGACTGCGGACCTATTGAATTCGAGCTAGGCAATCCCGCAGACGATCCGCTACGGGGCCAATGTTTATTAGCGGGTGGCAGTGCCCGGTATTCTATGGTGGGGCGGCGGTCATATCCGTGTAATGAGCCGCAGCTACAGTTATGTAGCTGCGGCGTTGGCTACTAGTGCTGGTGAATACTGAAACGATGAGCCACAGCAAAAAAGCAGACAAAGGACGATCAGTTATGTGGATTGCGCTGGCAGTTTTACTGATGGCCATAATGTTAGGGGCCGCCGGGCAGATCTGCCTGAAATTTGGCCTGGGCAAGCTGGGTTCGCAAACGCCATTCGTTGTTGTCACGGCGATGTTCCGCAACTGGCATGTGTTGGCTGGCTTTGTTGCGTACGGCGTCAGTTCCTTGATGTACCTGTTCGTGCTGTCGCGACTGGATGTAAGCTATGCCTACCCCTTTGTTGCGATAAACTACGTCTTTGTCACCTTCCTGGCGTGGCTTATTCTGAAGGAGAGCGTGCCGACCTTGCGACTCGTTGGCCTGGCCATAATCTGTACGGGAGTTTTGGTGCTATCCGCCAGTTACAGAGACTCCCAACCAGGCTCAGGGGACAACCTCAGCAGTGTCGCCATCGAAAGACCGGTCAATCAGGGATAGTGGGCCTGTCAGCACTTGCTTGGCTCGCCGGCGCATCGGCACTTCGTCACTGCCGGAGGGGTACGAGTGTCTCAACGCAGCAGCGGTAAATATCTGCCCCTGGTAGCAGTTGCCATCCTGGTCGCCGTTGCCGCTGGCTTTTGGGCTCCGTGTCTCTTCTTGGGCAGAGTTCCCGCGACCGTCCAGCAGCAGAGCTGGATGGAGCCGTGGCGCGGAGCCGACGCGCCAGCACTGCCAGACCAGCAATGGGATCCACTGCTGTGGGACAGTGTGGCGCAGTTCTACCCGTGGCGAGTGCTGCTACGGCGAGGATTGCGTGGAGGCGAGCTGCCGCTGTGGTCTCCCTATCAGTACTGTGGATACCCTCTG
>JALGTS010000088.1 GCA_029821255.1 Candidatus Zipacnadia bacterium | reverse complement strand
GATGGTATGGTGCCTGGCAGGAGTTGATATTTGTAGCATCAATCTTCAACACACCTGGCTTAATGAAGGTGCACTTGATACCCACAGCTCGCAACATCTGGAGCATTGTATCAACGTCGTGGATATTAGGCACATTTTCGATGATGGTCTCGCCCTCTATGAGCATGGCCGCTGCCAACAGGGGAAGCGTACCGTTCTTTGAGCCGCTTATCGGAATGGTGCCCGCCAACGGTTCGCTCTTGGAGACCAGTAGTTGTTGCATAGTAGTTCCCTTCCTACTATCTCTGTTTGCTTGGGCTTGGGGTAGATTAGGCCTAAAACATCGGTGCCACCTACTCTCAGTATAGCTTATACGGGTCGGTTTTGCAAGGGTATGCTCGGAAGGCTTGCAGGGCAACCGAAAGTAACCAAGCTCCTGTGGACGATTCTGTGGTGTTGACGAGGGCAGCGGTGGGGTTAGTTGCTTGAGTGCAGTTCAGACGGGTGTAGCCCGGCCGTAGGAATTGTCGGCTTTCGTCAGCCTAATTCGCAGAGGCATCTGGGTTTGTGCAGAAGCCTCCGGCACTTCCACAAGATAGCCGTCAACAATAGCCAGCAGCCCGGCATGGGGGACGGCCAGTACATCGTCATTGTTGATGGTGAGATGGTCACCGACCTGGTAGTGGCGAACCTGCTGGCGAGTGGTTGGAGTTATTTCAAATTCCTCGGGGTGAATATCCCGCGTGGCGCGGATGAATAGTTCAAAGGAGAGTTGTTCTTGCAGTGTCTCGGCCTCGGTTCCATGAGGTCCGACCAGGGCCAAACAGACCATGGGATCAGCCACGACGAGCGCAGCCCCCTCCTTTATGTTGCTAATGCGCAGTTGGCGGATGATCTGCATAGCTACAGTTTCAGGCGCCAGAATCTTGCCGCTGCCGCCGCAGCAGGGACAAGATGTTTGCAGCTTCTGGGAAAGATTGCTTTCTGTGCGCTTGCGCGTCATCTCTACCAGACCCAGTCGGGTGATGTGCTGGATGCGAGTGCGCATCCGATCGTCAGCAAAGGCTTCGCGCAGCGCATTACTGACCTGCTTGCGGTGCTTGGCTTTGTCCATATCAATAAAGTCAATGACGATAATCCCACCGATACCGCGTAGCCGCAGTTGCCGGGCGATCTCCTCAGCGGCCTCCACATTTGTGCGTAAGACAGTTTCTTCCAGGCTGCCGGTGCCAGTGAACTTACCGGTATTGACATCTATAGCGGTAAGCGCTTCGGTTGGGTCGATGGTGATATAGCCGCCGTGGGGCAACCATACTTTGCGGCGCAGCGCCTTGGATATTTCTTGCTCAACCCCGTAGTGGTCGAATATCGGTTCATGGCTTTTGTATAGCTTGACTCGACTGCGCAACTCCGGGGCTACGCTATCCAATAGGTTTAAGACGCGGTCGTAGGTGACTTTGTCGTTGATGATGAATTCATCAATTTCCCCAGAAAAGGTATCGCGTACAACTTCAAATACCAGACTGAGGTCTTCGTGCACCAGGGCAGGCGCAGTGCTTTGCTGCGCCTTGTTTTGAATCGAGCGCCATAGCCTCGTCAGAAACTTGACATCGTCTTCAAGTTCCTTATAGTCAGCGCCCTCGGCTTGTGTACGTACGATTATGCCGAATCCCTCTGGCCTGAGGCGGGCGGCCATCTTGCGCAAACGTTTTTGCTCGCCATCGTCTGTGATTTTCTTGGAGACGCCTACTTTTGTGCTTGAATTAGGCATCAATACCAGGTAGCGGCCGGGGAGTGACAAGTGCCGAGTAGCCCGGGCGCCCTTGCTAGCCAGCGGGCCTTTGGTGACTTGCACCAGTATCTGCTGGCCTGGACTAAGTACCGACGATATCGGTGGTGTGCGGCCGAACCTGTTTTGCGACTCGGGTTCGACGGCGTCAGAGACGTGCAGGAAGACATTCTTCTCAATGCCGCAATCGACGAAAGCCGCATCCAACCCCGGCACGACATCTGCAACCCGGCCCAGATAGATATTGCCGACTACTCGTTCCTCTTCTTCTTGCTCGTATAACACCTCGGCCAGCCGGCCATCTTCAAGCATGGCCACCCGAGTCTGTCTTTCATCTACATCTACGATAATCTTTTTGCTCTTAGTAAGTTAACTTCCCAACCTGGACGACACCGGTATTCTTCCATAGGCTGTCGGATTATTGTCCGCCAGCAGACCGCCTCGGTTTTTCGTCCAGAATAAAATTAGGCTCTATACAGCTTTACTCGTGTCATCAGTTTGACCGGCAAGCTGGAGCGCCCGATAAGCCTGGCCAACACCTGAAGAACTTCTACAGGCTTGACCAGGTCATCCTGAGCCAGACTCAAGCTCATTTGAAGTTGCAACTTTTGACCGTTTGTTACTGCCAGCTTGTGTGTGCCTGAGCGAATGTCCACCGTGCGCAGGCGCCTTTTGGTTTCGCGTTTGATATTGATGCTATTTCTATCCAGGAAATCGCGCACGGCCAGCGCGAGCTCGTCGGCGCCAACCTTGTCAGGATCAATATCAATCACATAATCGGCCCGATCTAAATCGGCGAATGGTGTGCGCTTCTGCCGGGGCAGGACCTGTATGCTGAGCAGGTTAAGACCACGTGGCAACTGCTTGTGCAGCCGCTGGCCGGCTGTCGCTGACTCTATGTACTCCTTCAGCTCAATGGCGCACAGCTCATGCAAGCCGACTACTCCGACCGGCAGGGGGTGGATAAAAGAAAGCTTGGCGCGAGGATGAAAGCCCTCGCTGTAGGCCACCGGTAGCTTCGCTCGCCTGAGGGCGCGATCAAAGGCAGCGGCCACGTCCAGGTGCCCCAGGAAGCGCAAACGGCCCACCTTCTCATATTCAATCCGTGCATAGATGCGCTGGTTTTCACTATGAGGCTGGTTGCTCACTTTTGGTCTCTTGACTCCGCGACTGCAGGCCGGCCATTATAGCTGGGCAGGGCAGTAATTCCGCAAGACCGCAACTCTGGCAGCCCGCCAGTCGGCAATCGGGGGTAGTTAGCTCCTGCTGGGCGCGAACGTACTCACGCTGCAGGAATTCGCGTGAGACGCCCAGGTCAATGTGATCCCATGGCAACTGTTGCTTCAGGTTCCACTTGCGCTGTGCTTCAGTAGCAAGATCTTTGCCGACAGCGGCAAAGGCTTGCTCCCAGCGTGCATACGAAAAACGCTCATGCCAGGCTTCCAATACCCCGCCTTCAGCGTAGACCCGTTCTATTATTGATCCCAAGCTACGGTCGCCTCGGCTCAGCAATGATTCCACCAGCGCCAGGTAGCTATTAGGATAGGACAGCTTAATTTCTCTTCTATCTTTTAGACGTTGGCGCAGGAGGTCTTGTTTCCGTGACAACTCTGCCGGATCACTCATCTGCAGCCACTGGAACGGGGTGTGCGGCTTGGGAATAAGCGTGGCCAGACTCACGTTGATTTGCAAATGACGCCGGCGCCGGCCCAGCTTAGCCCGTCCTATCTGGACTACTTGCTCAAGCAGCTCAGCGATGTCCAAGATATCTTCGTCAGTTTCGGTAGGCAGGCCAATCATGAAGTAAAGCTTGATCGTCTCCCAACCGGCCTCAAAGGCAGCCTCGGTTGCACTACGCAGATCCTCGTCGGTCACGCCCTTATTAATCACGTCGCGGAGTCGCTGGGAGCCAGCTTCGGGCGCAAGCGTCAGCCCTGTTTTTCGGACTCTTTGGACTTTTTGGGCTAACTCTATGCTGAAATTGTCAATGCGCAGCGAGGGCAGTCCGATAGATACACGTTGACTGCTGAGATCTTTATGCAGGCCATCGATGATTTCATTGATCTGGCTATGGTCAGGGCAGTTCAGCGCGGCTAAGGATATTTCGTCGAAGCCGGTGTTGGCGATGATCTGGGTAGCTGCCTCTCGGATGGTCTCCACGCTGCGCTCACGGACCGGACGGTAGAATATGCCGGCTTGACAGAAGCGACAACCCCGCGTGCAACCGCGGGCAATCTCAACTTGCCCCCGGTTGTGGATGACGTCGGTCCAGGGCACGACCGGTGCTGTCGGGATGGGAGCGTTGGCAAAATCTTCAACTATGCGGCGCTTTATTGTCGACTTGGCCTCAGGCGCTGCCGGCCGGGGAATGAGCAGCCCCTCGCTGGATTCTTCGGGCTCGTACAGGCTGGGCACGTAAATGCCGTCAATCGCCGCCAGTTCATGCAGCAGCTCCTCGCGGTCGCTGGGGCTACGTGTGCCGCGATTCGGATGGTCTTGTTGCCAGCGATCATAGGTGTCCAATATCTCCCCGACAGCTTCTTCGCCTTCGCCAATTAGGAAAGCGTCGAAGAAGTCAGCCAGCGGCTCGGGATTGCCGGTGCAGGCCCCTCCGCCGAGGACCAACGGCTCGCTGGGGCTGCGCTGAGCAGAGCGAATGGAAACCCCGCCTATCTCCAGCATGGCCAGCACCGTCGTGTAGGTCAGTTCATACTGCAGGGTGATCCCGATGATATCAAAGTCAGCAAGAGGCCGACCAGTCTCCAGACCACTTAGGGGTAATCTGTGCTGACGCATAAGTTTAACTGCGTCAAGATGGGGGTAGTAGACGCGCTCGCAGGCAGCCTCGGGGCGGGAGTTTATGACGTGGTAGAGAATCTGCGAACCCAGGTGCGACATCCCGACCTCATAGACATCGGGATAACACAGTGCGAAGTGGATTCGCACCTGTGAGGGGTCTTTGACTACCGTATTATACTCGCCGCCTAGGTACCGTGCTGGTCTGTGCACCTCAGCTAAAATTTTTTCGGGTAGCATTCCACATTACTACCAAATTCTATATCACTTACCGCAGAAATTGACGGGCCAAGAGCCTCTCCAGCCTCTGGTTTGGCTTTGCCCTCTGCGGTATTGGGCAATTTGTTGGTGTGACAAAAACTCTATACTGTCCGGTTCGGCCCAGTTTGACTCACCACAGATCGGGCATATTGTCTGCGATGTTGTCGATAGCTTGCTTGATTTGGCCCAGCTTGTCAGGGCCGCCGAGCGTCAGCGACATGCGGAAGAAGCCCTCACCGGTTGCGCCGTAAGCGCTGCCCGGTGTGACTAGTACGCTGCATTTCTCCAGCAATGTCTGAGCGAACTGCGCGCTGCTCGCAAAACGCGGGGGTACGGGCGCCCATACGTAGAAGGTAGCCTTGGGCTTTTCTAACTCCCAGCCCAGTGAATTGAGGCCTTCTATCAGCGCCGCGCTGCGGCGCTGATACTCGGCACGCATCTGAGGAACATGACTGTTGAAATTAGTCAGTGCGGCAACTGCCGCCCGCTGGATAGCCATAAATGTCCCTGAGTCCACGTTGCTTTTCACCGCGGACAGCGCGTCAATGTAATCGCGTCCCCCCCAGGCCCAGCCGACTCGCCAGCCCGTCATATTGAAGGTCTTGGAAAGCGAATGGAATTCAATGGCGACCTCTTTGGCGCCTGGCACCTGCAGAATGCTAGGCGCTTGGTAATCGTCAAAAGTGACCTCGTTGTAGGCAGCATCCTGGGCAATCAGCAGCTCGTGGTTCTGGGCAAAGTCTACTAACTCCTCAAAGAATTCCAGGGTTACGGCCGTCCCGGTCGGATTA
>JALGTS010000087.1 GCA_029821255.1 Candidatus Zipacnadia bacterium | reverse complement strand
TAGTGGCTTCCCAGTAGTCCCAAATGTTGATTTCCTCAGCCGTCAGTTGGTCCTCCATTATTCACTTTACTTGTTTTGTTCTGCTGTCGGCTGTATTTATCTCTGTATCTGCCGTGATCTTACAAAAGCTCTCTTTTGGGGCGAGCTGGACTCCTATGCTTGTACTGAGGTGCTGCTGATGTATAAAAACTGAGTTAGTAACAACATTTGCTTCCCTTAAAAATTGGAAGCCCTTACGTATGCCGCGTGGTTCTTTGCAAGATGTTGTCTTGTAGTACAGCCGTACCTTCTACGACACTTACGGTATGGATAATGCTTGACTTCATTTGCCTCTATGGCTCTGTAATGAGGTCAGAGGACGGTATCACTTAAGTCGGTGGACGGTAATGTTCTATAAGATTCTTAGACCGGAGGTCCCTATTTCTACGGTCAAAGGTCCCTATAAAGTGGTTACTTCTTATGTCATAGGTCGTTATTAATCACTTCCTTGAGCCTTTCTTGAGGTTTCTCTCCTGCCGGAGCCCTCTACTTTTGACTACCACCAATGCCTACTATGTCCAGCAGCAGATCCGGGATCATCTGTATATCGAAATTGCGCCGTGCACCCATTGCTGCCGTACCAGGTCCCCAAACACCAAGTATGCCCGTTGGGGTATGTGTCCCGCTATCAGTTGGTGTGGTTACCAACTGTGGTGCAAACATCTTTTGCGATGTGCTATATTTGCCTCCTGCTAACTGTAGAATAAGACTGGGAGCATACTCCACTGACCTCCCCCGATAGAGATCCTGGGCCGTATGCACCGATTCGACAAGAGCCTGCCCGCTGCCTGGGGCACGGAGGCACCGGAGAGCTTCTGCTATTTCTTGCGCGATCGCTGAATGGTTCTCCCCCAATGTATAGATCGCGCCTTCAAACCCCAGGTTATATGCTGTGCTGCGCCCCCAGTCTATATTCTTGGCTCCAAGAAATCCACTGGCCAAGGCTCTGCGGGTCTCCTGCCTCATCCTGATTCCTGATAACAATCCTAATAGTCCAGCAATTCTTGCACAACCTTGTACAAACCCCCACTTCCCATTGAGGCCTACAAGCCACCTCTGCCAGCCCCCTCTCTCTACCAGGTATCCTCGCCGCCGCAGCCAGCTATTCAGGTGAACTATCCCATGCAGCGGCCCACCTCCGTGATCTGACATCACTACAATTGAGTCATCTTGCCCTAACTGCCTGAGTAACCGCCCCACGATGCTGTCGGCGTGGGTATATATGTCGCGAATAGCGGTGCCCCACTTCTTGCCGGCCGAACTATTATACCGCGGGTGCGAGCTATCCATAAACCGCCACATCTTGTGCTGTACCACGTCGGTTTCGTACAAGACGAAAACATGTACATCACAACGGTAGTTCTCCAGCAGATATTGCGCCAAGCGGCCCCGTAGTTCCAGACAGCTATGCAGTTCTCGCATCAGAACTTGCTCTCTACCGGGCGTGTATATCCCCCGTGGCACCAGGCGATAGGGGCCTACTTTGGCTATGATCTCAGCACCCAACCCAGGCGGATAAGTTGCCCCCGGTGTACTTAGGCCCGGAGCCAGCAGTCCCGCCACCATATGCCCATCTAACGGCTGCACTGGATATGTTACGGGCACGCCCACTATCCCCGTCGACAGCCCTGCCTTGTTCATCTTTTCCCAGAAACGCTCACCTCGGCAGTCCCGGCTGTTCACTGGACGGAAGCACATAGGCGGCTCATAAGCTCTATGCCGTTCCGGTACGAAGAAACCGAATACGCCGTGCTCCCCGGGGTTCATCCCGGTCATGAACGTAGACCAGGCGACGGGACTCACTGATGGTATCGTTGATTTGAGCGGTAGCAGCATCCCTTCTTGCTTCATCCGAGCAAGATTAGGCAGATAACCTTGCTCAATCCATTGCTCACACAAATCGTACGATGCTCCATCCAGACCAACAACCAACAGCACAATCGGTCACGTCCCTACCATCTGGTAGCTACAATCCCTTGCCCCCTCTTGGCACAGAAGCCGCTTTGAGCAGAGCATTCTCCCCGCCTCCCCGGCAGGTAGCACCATACTATTTGCCGTTCGGTTCTTCAAAAGCAGGGTTTCCCAAAACTTGCTTATACCCGGATAGCTATCTGGCAAAGGGATAATTCCCTCCTCCCGCGAAATATTCCTGCCTATTGCTTCGCAACCATATCGTCGTCAAATGATGCTGCCACTCCTGATGACATTAGAAGACAAAGGTTGGATATGCAGCAGGCCAATAATTCCGTTCTGGATGTTGTAGTCATCGGTTCAGCTCTGGTGGAGCTTACCCCTAAGGAAGCGGGCATTCCGCTGGAAGATGCTGAGTGCTTTATACCTATGCCGGCTGGCTCCGCCACCAACTTCGCCCTGGCGCTGGCCGCCCTTGGTGCGAAAGTTGGGTTCCTCTCCCGCGTCGGCCAGGATGAGCTGGGCCGCTGGCTCATCAAGCGGCTGGCCGGGTATGGAATAGATACCAGCACCATTAAGTCCGTTCCCGGTCATCTCACACCGGTCTCCTTCTGCTGGGCCGATCGCTTTGGGCAGAAGACATTCTATTTCTACCGCCTTCCCGAATTTAGCGATCCTATGGCCACTCTTACCCTCAATGCTCTCCATTCCTGCGAGATTCTCCGCGCCAAGATGTTTGATTTCACTGAGGCTGCTATTCGTGCTCAACCTCTGCGCCAGGCTGTCCTGCATGCCGCCAATATTGCCCGTGGAGGCAATCGCACTGTCTGTTATGCTGTCAACTACCGTCCAGATTCCTGGTCTGAGCCGCTCCGAATCGTCCGCGACGTTCAAAAGCAAGCCATCGCTGCTGCCGACATCGTCCTGATGAATCATCATGAAGCTTGCTTCATCTTCCAGACCGATGATGCCTTTCAGGCGCTGGATGCTGCTCGCGCACTGGGGCCATCCGTAGTTATCATCACTGCTGGAGATGCTCCGGTATTGCTTGCTTCTGTCTCGCTGCGCACAACCATTCCCAGCTTTCCGGTGGCCGTCCAATACGACGTTGGCGCAGGTGACACCTTTCATGCCGGCTTCATCGCAGCTTACCTGCGCGGCTTGCCGCTGCCTCAGGCCGTTCGTTGGGGTGCAGGCGCTGCTGCTGTGAAGATAAGCCGGCCCGCCTTTGCCTCTCCCCCTACCTCCGAGCAGGTTGAACAGTTTATGGCGCGTTATTCATAGTCCCAAACACAAGGGAATTCTGTAGAGACTGCCGCAAATCCGGCCGGCAAGGGCCTATATCTATTCTAAGGTACCTCTTAGGTATCTCTTCTCTATAGAAGCACCCTTTTCACGATAGCTCTGACCTTGCCATAGATGGCATTCCTGCCGTGGTGCTTCCGGGGCACCAGAGTTTCCGCTCGCTGCTCCAAACTATTGGGGTCAGCAATATGATCAAACTCTGCTTGCAACAGGAAGGAAAATGCACTATAATAGAGAATAAACAATATATCATTATACTGAATTAAGCGTGACTGTAGCGAGCTCCATCTGCCAGGCAGAAACGGCATTCTTGCCACGATGCCAGGAGCTATAGCCAGTGTGTTCGGGGGTAGTATTATGCCTATAACTGCAGACCAGATAACTATTAGCAACTTCCCCAACTTGGTACAGAAAGCGATTGAAGTCAAACAAGCAGCCGGTGTTCAAGCTCTGCAGAACAATCTTACTGATCTGTTTGAGCGAGCTAAGACCTACGGCATCCGGTATACTAACAACAGTTGGGGGTGGGGCTCAAATATCTGGCATCGTAGCGCCGCCAACACCTCTGTAGTCAATACCGAGGAAGAATTAACTGATAACCACCGCCGGCTGATGCTCCGCGTGTTGGAGCATATCATCACTCGCCCCATGATCCAGACCGACGCTAACTTGGGCAGCGCACAGTCGCCGGTACGAATGCACTGTCGCCTCTACTGCGACCCTCAGTATCCTGACATCCCTTACCGCTGGCAGCAGATCTGCTTCCCTGCTGACCCCAATGAAGATCCGGACGCCACCCTCTTCTTTATCCCCCAATATTTGGGCAACCCCCCTATGCCCAACGATCCCAGTAGGCTCCTCCAGGTCATCCGCTTCCCCAATCACAACTACACAATCTGCACTGCTAGCTCCTACCAGGGTGAGGTTAAAAAAGCATTCCTCGCTCACTGGATCAGATACTGCTACCTCCAGGGCGGTACCGGTGAACATGCTGCCTGCCGCGAGTTTACTGTGAAAACTCCTGACGGTGCCGAAAAACGCATTGTAATGGGCTGCTGGGGACTTACTGGCAGCGGCAAGTCCACCCATGGTATGTACGTGTTCAATGACCGGGTCTATCGGCTATATCGGGATAAATTCGGCCTCGACCTCTCCGCAATATGCTATGACAATTACATCAAAAATGATGATGTTATCGGCTGGTTCGCCCACCGCGTCTTTGGCTCAGAGCGCGGCTCTTGGACTAAAACCGAAGGCGTTGATGACAGGCAGGCCGGCATCTATGAGGCGGCTATGAGCTCTGAGGCCCTCCACGAGAATACCGAATGGGACGAGAACGGAAACCCCTCCTTCGTTGCCCGGCTCTTTCAATATCACGGCATGCTCAACCGCAATGCCCGCAGCGTCCTACGCTTGGAAGACACCGGCGCCTTTGACGGCAGCATTGACTCCACTGCTCCGCCCAATATGGCTGTCTTCATCAGTCCGGGCTATCTGACCGATTATGCCTGGCTGAAGCTCAACGACATTAACTTTGCCACTAAAGTCCTTGCCGATGGCCGCACCGTCGGCCATCCCGCCCAGAGTCAGGAAGGCATCGGCGAGACCAAGTACTCCAGCCGCTACTGCCTCCCCTTTACTATGGGCATAACCAACGCCCAGCACCTCCATCGCTTTCGCGAAATCCTCCACAAGCGTCGCGATGAAGGCGACCCCATTCAGGTCTACCAGATCAACACTACCGGCAAGGTAGGCGCTGCTTACGAGTGGCGCCCGGTCCGACTTGACGGGAAAGAGTATGAAATGCCCCGCGTCCGTTTTGAGCAGACCCCTGATGGCCCCAAGGCTGTGGGCGGCACGGCTCCTTCTATTGAGGAGACCGAAGTATTCCTCATCCAGGCCGCCCGCGGAGCTGTCCGGTGGCAGCCTCATCCTATCTGGGGTGAGAAAGTCTTAGTCCCGGTATCCGTCCCGGGTATCAGCGACCAACGGTTGCGTGAGCTTGACCCCTTCACCTATCGCACCCCCGCAGAGATGGAGAAGCTCCTTCGCGCCCAGATCGTCCTTGGCAAGTACTACAATGACCTCCAGTGCCCTGGCATTGACCCCGACATCTATACCGCTATGGATTTTTAGCTCCAGCCTCCTTCCTGCGTAGGGGGCCTTGCCCCAACTACTGCCCTTTGCCTCTCGGGGCAGTGACACCTCTGCCGCGATTGCCCTGTTGTTCTGCTGCTCTACTGCCTTGGCGCCGCCGCACTTAGCAGGTCTCTCTCCTCTCCCTCGCGAACATCCAATTACTATGCCTTTCACCCAATATCTCAAAAACCTCCGCACCGGCCAGGCCGGTGAGCATGCTCACCGCCCCGCCCTCAAATCCCTGCTTGAGGCGCTCGCTGG
>JALGTS010000086.1 GCA_029821255.1 Candidatus Zipacnadia bacterium | reverse complement strand
GCCACCTTTGTCTCGGCGGCTGCGGCCATAGATGCCGAAGCGGAATATGTAGTAGAGCACCAACGGCACCGTAGCAGCCACCGTCATCACCACAAAGTCCCAGTGGACGATATGCCCCAGCTCGTGGGCAACTACCGCACGGCGCTCCTCTTCATCGCACAAGTCCAGAATTCCCCGGGTAATGACCAGGCGAGCATCGCTCGGGTAGTGCCCGAAAGTAAAGGCGTTAGGGTTGCCGTCCTCAATGACGCCGAACTTCGGCTCCCGCAGGCCTTGGTTGTGGCAAACCTGGCGGATAAGCGTAGCGATACCCTGGTCTACATGTTCGGGCGGTTGCCACTGGATATCGTAGATCCACTCAATGATGTACGGACTGATAGTATACTGCAGGCCGGCAATCACCAGCACTATTATCACAGCCAGCCACACCGGCGCTTGCAGATAGACCAGCACTGCCGTGATCACCGCAAAGAGAATGCCAAATAGCACAATCAGGGTCATAGCCGAACGCAACGCCAGATTGAACACTCCTCGCACCTCCTGTGCGCTAACTTGTATCAAGGGAAGTATACGAGGGGAATAGGGCTGTGTCAATTGACGCAGGAGCGGATTCAGGGGACTATTAGTAACAGAGTATCAGGCAGTTCCAACGCCGAGGAGTACAAGGGGGCCAGTTGCCATGGCCAGTGTGGGCGAGAGGGTTGGGGGATTATTAAGAGGGGAGAATTGTATTGCAAGCCTGCCGTAAGCACGGCCTCAGTGGGGTCTTCGGTGGTGGCTATGACTTCGCCTTCGGTGTGGTAGGCCAACAGCGCTGATTCAACTCGCATGCGCTCCCGGCGAGGGGGCCGACGCCCATGACCGCTCACGACTGTATTGAGATTAATATTTAGCGTCGCTGCTAACTCGCCGGCTAGCGAAACAGCTCGGCCACCGCCCTGGCCGGACCAATAGACCAGTAGCAGCGAGGTAATGGGTAGATACTGGCTTGCGCAGATCAGCAGTGGGCAAGGCAGGGGGCTTTTTAACAGGCGATGAATAGTACGCCCGATTTGCCCGCCACCGTGCGCCCTGCTGCGCCCCACCACCAGCATGTCAGCCAGACCGGCCTCTTCCCGCAGGCCGGTTGCGGGTTGCCCACCGTTGACCACGCGAATGGTGCCCCCGACGTCCGCAGCAATCAGCTTGGTGCGGGCCTGGTCCACAAATGGCGGTGTGCTTGCTGATTCGGTTCCCAGCTCCTCCTGATCTACTCCGACATCAACCATCTCCACGATGTCAGGTTCGGCGGCTAACTCCGGCTCTGGGGCAGGCCCTTCGTCAGTTCTTACCACCACCAGCCCTACGCGCCCCGAGGTAGCCTTGGCCAGGTCAATAGCCTGCGCCAGTGCCACCTGCGCCGGACGCGAATCATCATAGCCAACCAAAATATTCTTAATCATATCTGCTCAGTCCGCCTCCAAATGTGAGGCGAATTATAGCAGGTTCAGCTCAGTGCGACAAGGGGGAATTATGAGGCGCCTGCGGGGCGGTCGGAATATGCACCTTCGGTCTCAGGTAGACCTTCCCCTGATCGGCGATATGATCGTAGACTTCGCAGTCCAGAGCGGTGGCTAAAGGACGCAGGTCTACGCGGGTGGTGCCGTCTTCCAGGCGGGGGCGGCAGGGGATGACCTGGCTGCCGGGCAGCAGCACTACCTTGATGTTATCAGTGTACTCGGACATCAGTAGTTTCACCTGATAGCGGTACTCGTCCAGGCGCAGGCGTGTCCCTGGACAGGTCTTATTGGCATATTCGCGATGAAAGTGGATCTGTTCGGGAGTAAGCTCGAAGCGGTCTATCAGGGCCGCAACAACCTGCTGGCCGACGGCTACACCCGGATAGTCGGCGGGGTTCTCGCTGTCAAAATCAGCGATGTAGGCCAGTCCGATTGAATATTGATTGTGACCGCGGCAGTGCGCGCCGGCGCGGTTCAGCGGCCGGCATAGAAAGATATCGCCGCTGGGGCCGATCATAATATGGTAGCCGTTATCCGACCAGCCTCGCTGCTGCATATGATAGCGTCGTACTGCGCGGACAGTGCTCAGGCCACGATAATCGGCGGCAGTCGGCCGCCAGGTGTGGTGGACGATGACCTCAGAGATGCGCCGCTTCATAGGCACTTGCCAGATGTGCTGTATGCACTCCGAGAGGGTCACTTGTCGTTCCTCTGGCCTAAATTTCTCCGGGGCAGTTGGCATTTTCTGAGACCTCCTCGCCCGTTGGGCCAGCGTGTTGTTGCTGCCGTTCTGCTGTCGCTATGCTGCCGTTGTCCTGCTGTTACTTCAAGGGAATGGTCTTACCGACCCACAATTCAAAGGTGAGATCATCGTCATGATAGGCTCCGCCGGCCGCGAGAAAGTCAATGTAGTTGTCCAGCATGGGGATCTGCACGGCCAACTTAGCCCCCACTCCGGCGGCCACTACTTGGCTGCCGAATGCGACAAATGGCCCAAAAGAGGTCTGGAGTTTCTCCACCTCATACAATGGCCAATAGGCGCCGGCTCCCCAGCCGACGGTCCCACTGAGCAGCGACAGCTCGACGGTCTCGGTAACGGCCTCTGAGGCTTCGCGTAGAATACTGCCGGCCCAGCCGACCGAACACAGCGTGAGTATGAGCACAATTATGGTGAGATACTTAAACATTGTTATACAGCTCTTTTCGGTTTGGGGTTGGTACGAAAGACGGCTGCTTCAATATCAGCCCGGCTTACCTGCTGGCCTTGGCGCTGCGCCTGGCGGACGACATATTCATATTTCGCTGGGCCTTGGCCGGAGCCGTAGATCTGCTCGGCGGCCTCCACCAGCCGCTGCAGAAATTGGCGCAGCCGCTCATCTTTAATCTGCTGAATATACAGCCGCACCAGGCTGCATAAGAACCCGACGATGATGGTCACCACTCCGGGCAGCAACAAGTTCTTCAGTGAAAAAGACACTGCCTCAAGCATCTTTAAAACCTCCTCATTCGGTTGTTTTGTTTTCTAATTGGGGTTGCGAGGAGTGCTTACAGCTCGCGGTGGCGGGGTCGTCCAGGGTAGCTGGCTAATTGCAGCAGCCTCCGGGGTATACTGTGCTGATGGGTGGCCTGGCGGTTGCGTACGGTGAGGAGCAGCCTGCCCATCTGGTAGATGGCATAAATCAGCAGGAAGCTGAAGGCTGTGGTCAGCAGCCAGGTCTCGCGGCTGGCCGGAACCATTCCCAGAGGGATACGATTGACTAATTCTCCGCCGCGCAGGGCCACCAGCAGCCACAGCACTATTTGCCCAGGCCGGTTGGTGCTTTGCTGGTACAGAGCCCGCCAGGTAAGTAGTGCACAAACAAAAAAGCTGGCATCAGCAACACTGACTATGAGGGCGGTGGCGGTCATCGGTCATTCCTCCAGGTGTAGTTTATCTATCTCCTCAGCAAAGGCTTGTTCCAGCTTCGTCTTTAGTTTGCGGAGGATGCAAGTTCCAATGAGGGCGGCAAAAAAGGCCCTCGGAAAGCTGCCGTTAATGATGAAGGCCACAGTGATGCAAACGATCAGATTGCCAACGAAGCCCAAATATAGCGCATGGCCTTTCATTTGTGGTAGTACCAGCGGGCGACCCTCCAGAGCTATATTTACTAAGGCGCCCAGCACCCCGGCCAGCGTGTAGCTTAACCACCCGCTATCTACCGAGCTGGCGAGCGAGTGAATTAGCTGGTAGCAGGATATCTCCATCATCAATCATCGGCTGGCCAATGGCGTTGGCTAACGTTGGCTAATTGGAATTATTCTCAGCAAGCAACTGGTGCAGGGCAGCTTCCACCATGCGCGGAGTGATCTCCCAGAGGCACTCGTAGCTACACCGGATATGTTGGGGCCCCTCACAGCACGGCACGCACGGGACCTTCCCCTGGGCAGTTAGGCAGCGATAGTTGTTGTAGTAATTAAGGCGCAACCTGGGCGGCACTGCCCCGAAGATCGCCACGAACGGCAGCCCCACGCAGGCCGCCAGATGTAGCAAGCCGCTGTCGGGCACCACCGCTGCCTCGCAACTTGCTAACAGAGCCGCTACCAGTGGTAGCTCCAGGCCGTATGCACACGCTACTGTTCCGACTCTTGGTGGGCCAGGCGTCTCGCCTCTTGCCTCATCTGTCTCCACATACCGCGGCGCCTGCGGATGAGCGTCAAATATCAATACATCGTAGCCTTTCGTCGTTAGCTTCTTAGCTACCTCAAAGACGTAGGGCACCAGCCAACTGCGGTGGCCGTAGATACCGCGCAGGGCCAAGGCAATCCGCGCCGGTGCCCGGCAGCCGTGAGTGCAGAGCCATTCTTCCGCCTGAGACAGCAGTTGCGGTGTAGGATGATAAGCTGCCGCCTGAGGCAGCGGCGCGACGCCGAAGGCCGTCCCCACCAGGTCAATGCGAGGTTGGTGCCAGGCCTGGGGATGCCGCTCCATATAGTTACTCAGGTCAACAATGAGTGTTTCAGCGTTTGCTTGGTCTGCTGGCGTTTCATCCAGCGCGATTGCTTCGTCCACCTCCGCGAAGCCCTCCAGCAGGACTGTGTACTCCGCCGGAGCTTGGAAGACTATCTCCAGCTGCGGGAAACGCTGGCGAATTGCGGCCAGCGTGGGCAGGATCATCAGACAGTCGCCCAGGCCGGCATCGCGTCGTACGATCAGTTTGCTGGCAGCCGCAAGCTGTTCAGGGCTGCATAGCGGCGTAGGTGGAGGGGGCAGCTTGGCGGTAACGAATTCCGCCACCGCTGGTCCGCCGCTGACCTGAAACCGGTGGCGGAGGACCACCTGCTGGGGGACAGCGTTCACTCGGCGATACCCCACCGCTGCCAAGTGTAGATAAGATCGCGCGGATAGCTGCTGGAGTTAGTGGCGACCACCTCAAACTGCGCCTTCTGGTAGGTCTTATGCAGTTCAATCTCAAAGTTATCCCCGACGGCTTCAAACTCTATTGCCCCTGGCACCAGGAAGTTGGCCGCCTCCCCGTGATCTATTTCAAAGTGGATCTGCCCGCCGCCGGGAACTGCCTCAATTTGGCCATTGCCGCCGACTGTCCTGGTTAGCAGCGGGAAACAGCCGCGATCCGCACTGCTGGTATTATCAATCTCTACCACGGCACCGTCGCTATCCAGTTCAACGCTACCTAAGTAGACCGCGCCACTGGGGCCGGTGGCGCTCAGTTGCGCACTGAAATCCACCGTACCCTTATCCGGTGATTGGTCGTTGGCCACAGCAAAGACATAGTTGACGTTGTCATCCTGCAAACCGGTGATGGCCTGGTCGCTGGAGGTGGTGCACCAGCAGCCCTGCACCAGCCCCTGACCGGCGGACACGGTTTTGCTCTCCTGTATCAGCCAGCCACTGTAGACCCCCGCGCTGATGAGCTGCCTGACCACATTACCGACCACGCGGTCAAGGGTCTCGGCTACTCTATTCTGGTGATCGGGCTGGACGAAGTCGTCGCTGACGACACCGGCTGTCAATCCGTAATGCTCAGTCTGTGTGGCCATAACTTAACCTCCGTTGTATCTGAACCGCTCTGCATGCTTGTCGGGATATCTGTTCCACTATTGAAGTTTTTGCCGGAGAGGTGCAGAGAACCCGCTTGTTGATTTTGGAATTAGACGATGCTGAT
>JALGTS010000085.1 GCA_029821255.1 Candidatus Zipacnadia bacterium | reverse complement strand
CCTGCGCAACTCCGCGCGCATTACCCCTCGCGCGGAGTGTGCGAAACGCTCGGCGGCATTCTTCTCCATTCCGAATATCTTGATGACCCGGATCAGGCTAAATCCTTCTTCTACCGCACTGGTCAGGTCCGCCAAACGTGACTGTACCAGGTAGCTGTAGCGGCGTACCCAGTTGCCCAGCAGCCTCGTAATAAAATAGACCAGTGGCGTTACAGCGATGGTTAGCAGTGTCAGCCGCCAGGACTTATTCAGCATAAGTCCGAAAGCGAATAGTACCGTCACTGGCGCAATCACCAGATTAGCCAGTTGTGGACCTAATACTTGTTGCAATTGTGCGGTGTCGTTGTTGACTCGGGAAATCAACTCCCCGGTTCGTTGCTGATCAAAGAACTTCATGGACAGCAGTTGGAGGTGGTTGAAGACCGCCGTGCGCAGATCATACAACAAGCTTTGTCCGATCCATTGGCTGAAGTAGTGGGAGATAGCCTGGAGCAAAGCAGCGCCTGCCAGCCAGACGAAGAGTAGAGCAGCTTGGTGGAGGATTATTTTCATCTGCTGGCTACGCACCTCTGGCTCTGCTGTCGCCAGAGACTGGAACAGCGGCTTAAAGACCAAATCAAACCGGTTTACAGCCAGCGAATTGATCCCCCCGGCAGCGGCCATCACGACTACTGCGACTAATATGAACCGCCGATACTTAATGGCAAAACCGCGTAGTGCCCACAAGCCCCTCATTGTGGCCCCTCCCCAACTGTAGCAGTCTGTACGGGTGGTAGTTTGTCCCGGTCAGCTATCAGCGCCAGGGCCAGTTGTGCGGTCCGCCGTGCTGCCCCCGGCGGGCCAAGTTCGATGCGAACTTTAGCCAACTGCTGCTTCATTTGCTCTTGCCACACCCTATCGGTATGCAGGTTCAGCACTTCCTGGCAAAGTCGCTGGGGATTAACTTCATTCTGAATAAGCTCCGGTACGATACGCTGCTGGGCGATGATGTTGGGCATCGCGAAGTATTCGGTGCCGAAGTCCATAAACCGGGCCTGGATCTGCATAGCCAACGTACCGCGGTAGACCATAATAAGCGGGCGTAGGGCTGCGGTCGCCTCCAGGGTAGCGGTCCCCGAGGCAGTCACTACGATATCCGATGCCAGGATAAGAGTACGACTGTCGGCCAGTGGCGTGATGTGGTCCGTGGTGGCAGCTCGTCGGTCCAGCTTATTAGACTGAACTTCGCGTAGTACCGACCACAGAAAACGGACCTGGGGTAGCTGGCTACGCAGTAGCTCAGTCGTCGCCAAAAGCTGGGGGCCAATGCAGTTACGCTCAACATTGCGGCTGCCCGGCATAAGTCCGACTACGGGATCACCGTCGGGCAGGTTTTGCTCGCGGCGGAAATCGGCTGCCTCCTGCCGGTTACTGAAGCGGTCAACGACGGGATGGCCCACCCAGTGAGCCGCGATGCCACAGCTACGAAGTTGCTGGGCCGACCACTTGAAGGGTGTTGCAGCTACGTCAACCAACTCAGCCAGAAAACTCCAATCGTGGGGGCGACGCCGCCAGGATGAAGGGGGAAAGTAGTACATAAATCGCTGGTTGGGGCATACCTGGCGAACGGTTCGAGCCAGACGAACATTGAAGGCGCCGAAGTCTATGAGAATCAGCAAGGCAGGCTGTCGCTGCTTTATTATATTGATAATGCGCTTTTTCTGCAGTAAGAGGTAAGGGATCTTGCGGATAGCTTGGGGTAGGCCGATGGTACCCCAATTGGTACTGTCAAAGTCTGTAATGACTCCTGCCTGGCGCATATGCGGCCCCCCAGCGCCAGTCAGCCTGACATCAGCCATTCTGGCTAGCTCGCGGGCTAAGCCGGCTGCATGTATGTCTCCAGATAGCTCACCTGTCACAAAGAATAGTTCGGGCTGCTGGTTCATAGGTCAAAGCCATGGGTCGAAGCTGAGCGATCCAAGGTGTGGGGCAGGAGCAGCTAGTGAGGGTCAAGCTGGCGGCCACCGTACCCCTCATCAATACGCAGCATAAAGTCAACGAGCCGCTTGACCTCGGCTGTCGGTTCTGACTCCTTTAAAATTGTGCTCACTGCGTCGCTGACATTGAGATCGCTACGAAACAGGAGGCGATAGGCATGCTTGAGCGCGGCAATCTGGTCGGATGACATATTGTGGCGTTGCAGTCCTCGGCTGTTAATCCCCCGGGGGCGGGCTGGATTGCCGTCGACGATTGTGTAGGGCGGTACGTCGCGGACGACTTTGGAGAAGCCTCCAACCATTGCCATAGTGCCGACAGTGACAAACTGATGGATGCCCACCATACCCCCGAAGTTGACGTAATCTTCAATGACACAATGGCCGCTGACTCCAACATTGTTAGCCATTATAATGTTGCTGCCCAGGGTAACATCGTGGCCGATGTGGGCGTAGGCCATCAGTAGGTTGTGGTCGCCAATCTGCGTGCTTTCGGCCTCACTGCTGCCGCGATGTATGGTTACGAATTCGCGGATCTGATTATGACAGCCAATCTTTAGGTAAGACTTTTGCCCCTCATACTTTATATCCTGGGGGGGTTCTCCCAAGACTGCCCCGGTGTGGACTTCGGTTCCGGGTCCTACACTGGTCCCCGCCCGAATCACTACATAAGCGCCAATAATGCAATCATCACCGATTTGGGTATCTCCCTCAATGATCGCATAGGGCTTGACGGTGACGTTATTGCCCAATTCAGCGTGGGGCTCTATTATGGCAGTTGGGTGTATATTCATTGGTCTGTGGTTTCTGGCGGGCGCTGGTCTGATTTTTGGTCGGGGTCCACCAGCACGAAGCTGAAATCGCCACTACAAGCGACCTCATCCTCCACCTTAGCAACGATGTGCATCTTGCCCATAGAACCCTTTTGGCGGACGAGTCTGGCTTCAATGATAAGCTGGTCGCCCGGGGTGACGGGTCGGCGAAAACGCACTTTGTCCACCCCCCCCAGAAAGGCCTGTTTGCCCTGGGTCTCATGACCCGTTAACATAGCGACGCCGGCAGTCTGGGCCATCGCCTCCACGATTAACACTCCGGGCATAACAGGATTCTCCGGCCAGTGGCCGGTGAACTGTGGCTCATTTGCTGTGACATTTTTCACGCCTACGGCCCATTGCCCCGGCTTTAGCTCCAGAATCCGATCGACCAACAGGAACGGATAGCGATGCGGCAGTGTCCGCAGGATCGCCCTGATATCCATATGTTGTGTGGCTCCTTTCCCAAGGCACAGGTGACCTGCGCCCAGTGCACCCTTCGGCCACCTGCCAATCTCCTCTGACAATCCAGGTGCCGGCAAGTCTTGGCCGCAGGCCTGTGCAGACGCCGCCAAAATTATAACCTATGCCCCTATGGCTGTCAAACTTGCGTAGCCCAGCAGTCCGCTGGTTGTAGGCGGCAACTAAGTCTTGACAGTGACGTATTTGTATAATAAGGTCAGCATCAGGTTAACAGTTCTAACCTCGGCGGACGCTTTGGGTGGGAATTTTCCGGCGAAACGTGCTCATTTTCGGCTGCCCACCGCTGGCGGTAGAAAAGTAGTAACGGATTCAATCAATCGGTGGGAGTGTCTGTCTGGTAGCAGCCTGTGGAGATAGGAGTGATACTGATGAGTTTGATGGGTGTTGATATAGGCAGCACTGGTGCCAAGGCGGTTGTATTTAATGCTGACGGCCAGGTGCTCGCCCAGTCCTATCAAGAGTACGACGAACTTCATCCGCGGCCGGGCTTCTTTGAACTTGATCCCCAGCAGGTTTGGGAGGCGTTTGTTGCCGTCACTGGTGAGGCTGCCGCAACCTGCCGTGAGCCGGTGCAGGCCTTAGCTATTTCTGCTCAAGGGGAAGCCTTTGTTCCAGTTGATGAGCATGGGGAGTTTCTTTATGGCAGTATCCTCTCTTACGATGGCCGTGCGGAGCAGCAGGTTCGCCAGTTAGCTGAACGGCTTGGGGAAAGGCAGATCTTTCAGATCACGGGGATGCCGATCCACCCCAGCTTCACCTTGCCCAAGCTAATGTGGCTACGTGATAACGAACCGCAGGTACATGCTGCAACCCATAAATACTTGCTCTGGCCGGACGTAATCTGCTGCAAACTGGGTCTACCCGTCCGACTTGACTGGAGCTTAGCGGGTCGGACGATGGCCTTTGACATCACGAAGCGTAGTTGGTCTGAGCCGGTGCTGGAGGCGGCAGGTATCAGCGCGGAGCTGTTGGCCGAGCCTATCCGCCCGGGGGAGGTAATCGGACAACTGCCGGCTAATGCGGCACAATTGCTGGGACTGAGCACCGAGTGTGTGGTGGTGGCAGGCGGCCACGATCAGCCTATGAACGCGTTAGGCGCAGGCATCATCGGTGAAGGATTGGCTGTGGACGGGATGGGCACTGTAGAATGTGTGACGGTTGCTTTTACTGAGCCTGTGCTCACGGAAGCTATGCTCAGCCATGGCTATTGTTGCTATCCGCATGTAGCAGGAGATATGTACGTCTCGCTGGCCTTCAACTATTCCAGTGGCAGCTTGCTACGCTGGTTTCGGGATAATTTCGCAGAAGCCGACCGTATCCGCGCTGCCGAGCAAGGCCGTGACGTCTACGAGATAATTTTAGAGGGCTTGCCCGACGGCCCTACTGGCCTGCTTGTTGTGCCGTATTTCGCTGGTGCGGGCACACCGTATATGGACGCGCGTGCCCGAGGCACGATGGTGGGTATGACCTCGGCAACCGATCGCAAATCCTTTATCAAAGCACTGCTTGAAGGCGTCTGCCTGGATCTGCGCTTGAATCTGGAGTCGTTAAAGCAAGCAGGTGTGGAAGTTAGCCGCTTGCGCGCTACTGGCGGTGGCTCGAAGAGTCCGTATTGGCTCCAGCTAAAAGCAGACATCACCGGCCGCCAGGTAGTGACAATCAATGTCGTCGAAAGCGGCTGCCAGGCCGGAGCAATCCTGGGAGGAGTGGCCACAGGAGTCTACGAGTCGCTACAGCAGGCTGTTGAATGGTTAGTTCACGAGCAAGTAGTATATGAACCAAGGCCTGCTATGTACGAAAGCTACCAGCACTATTTTCAGCTCTATCAGCAGCTATGGCCGGCTGTTCGGGAGATAGTTCATCAGTTGTAGCCCAGGCAGGATGGCAGAGTTGCTGAGCTTTGGCCTGAGACTTGTGAGTGTTGAACGTTGCATAGGGGAGATGCCAATAATGGACTTAGTTACCGTGTTGTTTGCCTTCCTGGCATTAATTGGCTTTGGCGGTGGGGCGATCTGCGACAAGATAGCGCTGCGTGGGTTGCCGGCGAGTGCCGCGGTGGTGGCTCGCTCTCTGATGACGGCTGTCATTTTCGCGGGTTATGGGGTGTTGGCCGGTCAATTTCGCAGGATTACTGCTGCTGGTGCCATACCTCTGGCTTGGTTGGTAGCGGGTGTGGTGGTTAATCCAGTTCTGGGCCAGTTTGCCCTCTATAAGGCTCTGAAGTTCGGAGAGGCCTCGCGCGTGGTACCGATAGCCGCTTCGTATCCATTGGTCACCGTCATTTTGGCTGCTTTGTTTCTGGGAGAGAAGTTAACTGCACCCAACGTTGCCGGGGTGCTGTGCATAGTAGCGGGGATTGGGCTAATTACTGGCCTCGGTCGCGCCGGGTAGCTTAGTTTCGCCGAC
>JALGTS010000084.1 GCA_029821255.1 Candidatus Zipacnadia bacterium | reverse complement strand
AAGCAGAACGGGATGATCATTAACCACCTCATCCAGAGCATCCCAAACCTCCGGTTCCATACGCTCGATCATTCGTTTGGCGGTCTTGATATTGTTGGTGTGCTCAGTATCTACCAAGCGATTCATCACAAAGGGCTTAAACAGTTCCAGAGCCATCTCCCGCGGTAGCCCACACTGGTGCAGTTTCAGCTGTGGTCCAACCACAATGACCGAACGACCGGAATAGTCTACCCGTTTACCCAACAGGTTCTTGCGGAACCGACCACCTTTACCTTTTAGCTGGTCACTAAGTGACTTGAGCTGGCGCTTATTGGTGCCAGTGACCGGACGCCGCCGCCGGCTATTGTCGATCAAAGCATCAACTGCCTCTTGCAGCAACCGTCGCTCGTGATTAACAATTGACTCAGGAGCATTGATCTCAATTATACGCCGCAGTCGATTATTGCGGTTAATCACTCGCCGGTAGAGATCGTTTAGATCAGAAGTAGCAAATCGTCCCCCGTCAAGCTGAACCATAGGCCGCAGCTCCGGAGGCAGTACCGGAATGACCTCCAGAACCATCCATTCCGGCCGGTTCTTGGAGTTGCGGAATGCCTCAACGATCTTCAGTCGCTTGACCGCATGCGCTCGCCTCGCACCACTACGCTCCTCAATCTCCTTGCGCAGATCATGAGCCATCTCATCCAAGTCAATATTGGCCAGCAGATCGCGGATGGCCTCAGCACCTAATCCAGCCTCAAAAAGGTTCCCAAATTCTTGGCCTAATCGTTCGCCGCAGATCGTCTCTACTTCCCGCAACCGCCGATACTCCACTTCGGACAAAGGCTGTTTCGGCACCAGCTCGAACAGCATCTCCGTCGTCTCCTGAAGCTGTTCAACACGCTGGGCCGCCAGCTTCTGTTCTTCTTGAATCCGCTGCCCCAGTTCTTGCTGACTCATCTTCTCAGGCAACGGCTCGCGAGCGAAACTTACACTCAAAAAGTCAAGCTCGGTCTCGGCTTCGGGTTCGACAACCTCTTCACCAGCCGCACGCTTTTGCAGCCGTTCGTAGTGCTGCTGGAGTCGAGAAATAGCCTTATCGCAGGTTTCGCGAACCTCCTGCTGCTCTTCTTGGATCGCCTCTTGAATCAACTCGCGACCAGTCTCGATGGTCTCACGATCCACCCAGGTGGTGATATAGGAGGCATAGTACGCTACTTCCTTCAGTATTGACTTAGAGATATCGAGCAGGAGGCTGATGGGACTGGGTACGCCATTCAGATACCAGCTATGACACACCGGCGAGGCCAGCTCAATATGCCCCATTCGCTCCCGACGTACCTTGCGCCGTGTCACCTCCACCCCACACCGGTCACAAATAATACCCTTGAACTTGATCTTCTTATACTTGCCGCAGTGGCATTCCCAATCCTTGGTCGGACCGAAGATGCGTTCGCAAAACAGCCCATCGCGCTCAGGCCGATAGGTACGATAGTTAACAGTCTCCGGCTTCTTAACCTCACCGTGTGACCACGAGCGAATAGCTTCCGGCGAAGCCAGCCCCACAGTGATCGCCTTGAAATCAGTGCTGGTTACAGCCAACTATATCCCCTCCAAATGTGTGGCACCGTGAATACGCTTACCTATGCTATCTAACCACTACAGACATGCTAAAACCGCTACCTCAGACTTCTTCCATCACTACTCAAGTCAACAATCTGACCCTCTTCGCTCTCTACTTTTACATCAAGCGCTAAACTCTGCATTTCGCGAACCAGAATCTTAAAGGATTCAGGGATACCCGGCTCGTCGATATTCTCGTTTTTCACAATAGACTCATATGTCCGAACCCGCCCCTCCACATCATCAGACTTCACGGTGAGCATCTCCTGTAAGGTATAAGCAGCACCATACGCCTCCAAGGCCCAGACCTCCATTTCACCAAACCGCTGGCCTCCCATTTGGGCCTTGCCGCCTAGCGGCTGCTGGGTAATGAGCGAATATGGCCCAGTCGAGCGGGCGTGCATCTTGTCTTCGGCCAGGTGGTGTAGCTTGAGGATGTACATTGAACCGACCGCTACCGGTTGATTGAAGGGCTCGCCGGTGCGACCATCATAGAGCACCGACCGCCCCGTTTCCGGATCGAACTGTACTCGCTGCCAGGCACGCTCGGTCGCGATGTCGGTCAATAATTCAGCTGCTTGCTCCTCAGTGGCTCTTTCCCATTTGTCAGGATCAACCGCTAACCACTCGGCCAGCGGCGTCAGTTGCTCTTTGTTATACCGACGGAGCTGCTTTGTAATCTCCGCCTGTAATTCTTCGACGCTATCGGCAGTGATATCATCCAACTCAATAACCGGCTTGCACCGATTCAATTCGTATCGGGCATAGTCAGCCAGCATCTGGTAGCGCATCTGCTGCTGGACTACAGCCATTCCCTGGCGGATCTCTTCAGCAGAATATCCATTAAACACTGGGCAGACAAAGTCAGTACCCAGACAAGCAGCAACATAGCCCAGATGGGTTTCGAATATCTGGCCAATGTTCATCCGCGACGGTACGCTCAGTGGGTTCAAGCAGATGTCAACGGGAGTGCCATCGGCAAGGTAAGGCATATCCTCAATCGGCATAATTTTGGCAATGACGCCCTTGTTACCATGTCGGCCAGTTAATTTGTCGCCCACCATAACCTTGCGGCGCTGGGCAACAAAGACCTGAACCATCTGATTGACGCCAGGCTTAAGCTGGTCGGGCGGCAGTTTCTTCAACCCCCCACCGCACCGCGAGCACTCAAGGCGGCTGGGCTTTGTACCAAAGCCGTACTCGGCCTGGCAATTTCTGCATTGGTACCGGTAACGGGAAAACACCCGCGTTTTAATAACTATTCCCCCCTCGCCATGGGGGACACGCAGGGATACATCGCGCATCTCCTCGGCCTTCTTGCCGAAGATTGCGATGACCAGCTTCTCCTCCGCAGTCAATTCCGATTGCCCCTTGGGAGCAACCTTGCCAACAATAATGTCACCGGCCCGGATCTCTGCTCCTACCCGTACCACTCCGTTATCATCAAGATTCTTCAGCGCATCCTCTCCAACATTAGGGATATCCGCAGTAATCTCTTCAGCACCAAGCTTTGTATCTCGGGCTTCACACTCGTAACGCTCGATGTGGATTGAGGTCAGCAAATCCTCCTGAACCAGACGTTCGCTGACCAGTATGGCATCTTCGTAGTTGAAACCCTCAAAAGGTAGGAAGGCCACTGTTAGATTCCGGCCCAGGGCTAGTTCGCCATCCTTGGTAGAAGGACCATCAGCCAGTATTTGGCCAGCCTTGACTCGGTCAGCTTGCGAAACAAGCACATGCTGGTTTATACAAGTACCCATATTGCTTCGCATAAATTTTTTGAGCGGTAGCTGCTCTTCGGTGCCATCGTCATATTTGATTACTATGTAGTCACCGCAGACGCTCTTTACCGTGCCATCTTGGCGGGCGATCAATAAAGCACCTGAATCACAGGCAGCGCTGCGCTCAATGCCCGTTTTGACCAGAGGAGCCTCCGCTTTAATCAGCGGGACAGCCTGTCGCTGCATGTTTGAGCCAGCTAAGGCACGCACCGCGTCGTCATTTTCCAAAAATGGGATCAGCGCCGTGGCGACCGAGAAGAGCTGGCAAGCCGACACATCGCGGTAATCCACTTCCTCAGCCGGTACCCGCGGGAAGCTCCCTGCCCGGCGGACGATGATCTCTTTGTGGATAAACCTGCCCTCCTCGTCAACAGGCTCAGCACTGGTAGCGATGTTGAACTGCTCCTCCTGGGCTGCATCCAGATAGTCAACCTGATCAGTTACCCGTCCATTTACTACTCTATAATAGGGCGTCTCAATGAAGCCCATATCGTTGACCCTGGCGTAGAGCGCCAGATACCCGATTAGTCCTACGTTGGGACCTTCTGGCGTCTCAATCGGGCAGATCCGCCCGTAGTGGGAATGGTGGACATCGCGCACCTCCAGCTTCGCGCTCTGCTTGGACAGCCCACCTGGCCCCAGCGCCGATAGTCGTCGCTTATGAGCCAGCTCAGCCAGGGGATTGATCTGATCCATAAACTGCGAGAGCTGACCACTGCCAAAGAAACTATTTATGGCAGCTGTGATCGGCTTGATGCTAATCACCGATGCTGGCACCAGCTCATCAGATTCTAAGCTGGTCATTCGCTCCCGGGCCACCCGTTCCATTCGGAAAAAGCCAGTGCGCAACTGTTCCTGCAGTTGTTCGCCAACGGCTCGCACACGCTTGTTTTTCAGGTGGTCAATGTCGTCAACTTCGCCCTTCCCCCGAGCCAGTCCGACAATGTATTCCAGGGTCTTCAGTAGATCTTCTCGCGTCAGATGACGGACCTGCTCGTCCACCCCAGAGCCAATTTTCTGATTGATCTTGTACCGCCCGACGCGACCGAGGTCATATCGCTTGGTGTCAAAGAAGTAGGAATTGATAAGCGATTCAGCACTTTCAATGGTAGGAGGATCGCCAGGGTGCATCTTACGGTATACATCCAGCAAGCCTTCTTCAGCAGAGTGAGCATCATCGTCTTCAAGCGTCTCATAAATCTCGTAAGGCACCGCGATTACGCGCACTCGCTTGCGCCCGATCTCCTTCAGTCTCTGGGCAATGCTCTCGCTGATATATTCATACTCGCCGACAATGACGTTATCAGCGATGTCAGTAATCTCGTCAAGTGAATAATAGACGTCGTAAGCCTCCAACCCAGGCATCCCGAACTCTTCACGCTGGGCGAAACTACCAACCAATTCCTTAACGTCTATTTGGTGATGCTCACCAAAGTATTCCAGTATTTCGACATCTGATCCCGTACGAGGGAGGTCAGACTCTTCGGCGCTTTCAAACCAGTCCAGTGCTCGCAGCAAAGTAGTCGCCGCAAACTTCCGAGTCTGCCCGGTCTTGATGCTTATTGACCCGTTACTGGCCTGACTAATCTCCACCCAGGCGCCTTGGGCGGGGATTATCTGGGCCGAATATAGAACCTTGCCTGCTGAATCAATATCATCCCGGAAGTAAACCCCTGGTGATCGGGCCAACTGGCTGATTACAACTCGCTCAGCGCCATTGATCAGGAAGGTTCCGCCTTCCGTCATTTTGGGAAGTTCGCCCATATATAGTTCAGTCTCTTTAATCTCACCAGTCTCCCGATTGACCAGGCGCACCTGAGCATAGATGGGCTGCTCAAAAGTAGTGTCAGTCTCCCGACACTCGTGCAAGCTGCGCGCAGGCTCGCCCACACGGTAGTCCAGAAATTCCAGCGCCAAAACCCCGGTATAGTCTTCGATGGGACTGAAATTATCGAATAATTCCCGGAGCCCTTCATCCATAAACCACTTGTACGACTCAGTCTGGATTTTAACCAAATCGGGTAGCAGATCTATATCGGCACCAACCGACTTTTGCTCCCTGGGTTTAAGCACCGTTAATCGCTCCATAGTGTTAGCAAGCTCCTTGCCACAGACAATAGAGGGCACCATCACGCCGACACGATAAAGCGTGCATGCTGCCCCACACCAAATCTACTAGGGGGTAACCTCGAAGCATGAGGATAGGATCGTGCAGTTAGGACTGTGCCATGCGCCCCGTCAGGTACAGGTATGTGTTGGAATGCCTACTTCCCATCCGAAGAAGTTATTATAACACTATTGCCCGAAATTGTCAAGGGCTATTTTATATTATCTCCGGCATCCCCTTCACCATATCTTTTAACCAACACCAGCAGAGGCCTCCCCGTACAATGCCAGTCAC
>JALGTS010000001.1 GCA_029821255.1 Candidatus Zipacnadia bacterium | reverse complement strand
ACGGCGCTGCCCAGTAGAACTACTAATAAGACCAACGCGCACAACGCCAACCTACGCATATCAAACATCTCCTCTTCCAAACTGATTCGCTCAGTGGCACAGGCATCCTGCCTGTGATTATTGGCCAAACTTCCACAGGCTGGAAGCCGGTGCTACTGGCAGCCGAGACAGGCGAGACGCCTGTCTTACCGGTTTGTAATTTATGTGCTCCTACCGTCAGCGCTTTCGGAAAACCTCGCGGACGATTTCGTCGGCAGATTGCAGTTCAGGATTGGCAGTGGTGACGGCAACTATGCTGCGCAGGGCGTCGCTACGTGCCAGACCCAGTTGCGTCAGGACCTCCAAGGCATCAGCCTCCAGGTCACTGCGCGGGCCAGCCGCTTCCACCTCTGGCAGTTCAGCGATGTCCACGAACTGGCCGAGCTTGCCCTGCAGGGTTGCAACCATATCGCGGGCGCGCTGCCGGCCGATACCTGGTAGCGACCGCAGCACACCGGTATCCTGCAACTCAATGGCCCGGGCGATTCGGCCGACCGGTAAAACAAATGCCCGCAGCGCCGCCATCGGACCCATACGCGGCACCTCCAGTAGCCGCTCAAAAAATTGGCGTTGCAGCTCCGTCTGGAAGCCGATCAAGTAAGGCGTAGCCCGGTTGCCGTCGCTCTGCAGGTAGTAGTAGGTGAACAGCTCCACAGTGCTGCCCAGGCCGCGGTCGCTGAGGGCTTCGCGCACCGGCGCGGGAGCATAGACCTCGTAGGCTAAGCCACCCACGTCAATCAGCACGGACTCAGCATATACACCGACCAATTCGCCCCGGATGCGGCGGATCATAAGTAAGCAGTTCCTCTCTATATTGCTGCCATCGGTCGCGGCAGGAGACGCCTTCGCTAAAGCTACGGTAGGTAGGCAAGCTCTATGGCCACAGCAATGCCGCCTCCTGCTACTTGTTGGTAGGACGGGCATCTCGCTCGTCACTCTTCTGCTGCAGCAGGCATTCCGTTTGTGGATATTCTATGAACTACCTATGCAACCTTCATTGTGGACAGGCGAAACGCCTGTCCTACCGGTCTCTGGCCATAGCCTGGCGAATGGCTTCGGGCAGCTCGCGCCGACCGCTGCCGTCCAGAGTAGGCCGGGCGTGACAAATTGCCAGGGCCAAGGCATCGGTGACATCAGCAGGAGCGGGTGGCTCAGGCAGCCCCAGGAGTTGGGTGACCATAGCAGCAACCTGCGCCTTAGTAGCCCGGCCATTACCGGTCAGCGACTTCTTAATCTGAGAGGCGGGATAAGCAGCTACCTCCACAGAGTTGCGGGCCGCTGCCAGATAGACGACGCCGCGAGCATGACCCATCAGAATAGCAGTGCGGGGATGGCGATATTTGGCATAGAGCTTTTCAACGACGGCGATATCCGGATTCAGCTCAGTGATGACCTGGACAATGCCCTCAAAGATGACAGCCAGGCGGCGCGGCAGGAGCCAGGTTGAGTCAGTCTCAATCACTCCACCTTCCACCAACCGGCAGTCGCGACTACCAAGCTGCTCAATAACCCCATAGCCGGTGCGCTGCAGTCCGGGGTCAATGCCCATGATCCGCATAGTTTAAGCACCATTAGGATTATAGCACCCCCTACCCCGGCATGTAAAGCCAATCGACTGGCTGTGATACGCTGCGGTGGACGGCAGCTCACCATTGGGCTACAATAAAGCGGAACTTGTTGGCTCGCAGGCGCGTCTAATATTATAAACAGCTTTGTTGACAATAGCTTGATAGGCCACCACGGGGGTGGTTAGATATGAGTTTGCGCCTAGCAGATAGATATAGACCATCGGCTATTCTGTGCTTCTTTCTGGCAGGGGCGTTTCTGGTGATGCTCTCAGGCTGTAAGGAAGATGATATTGAGAAGATGCTGGGCAGCAGCACAGCCGCCTCGGTGGAGGCAACCTACGGGGTCAACCGCGATCCATTGTTGTCAGTATGGCTGGAGGATATGGGCCACCGTCTGGTCTCCTTCTCCACCCGCCAGCAGATTCCCTACAGCTTCAAGATTGTGAAGACCGATATGGTGAACGCCTTCGCCGGCCCCTGGGGACACATCTACGTTACCGAGGGGCTGTTGGACTTTGCCGAAAGCGACGATGAACTCGCCGGCGTAGTCGGCCACGAGATCGGCCACGTGGTCAACCGCGATATCATCAAATCCTTCAAACAAAGCATTCTCTTCGGCATTGGTACCGCGGTTATCAGCGATAAAAGCAGGACATGGGGGGATATAGCTGGCATCGGCTTGGGTCTACTCAGCCTGCGCTACAGCCGCAAAGATGAATACGAGGCCGACGATCAGGGCCGCCTGCTAAGCTATCGCGCCGGCTATAATCCTATCGGGGAAGTGGACTTCTTCCAGCGACTAATGCAGGAGAAAGAAAGCCACTCCCCCAGCTACATAGAGGTTATGGTCAGCACCCACCCCCCTACCAAGCGGCGCATTGACCGACAGACCCAAATGCCCGAGTTAGACCCAAAGAACGTGGAGGCACTTGTCACTATCGGACAGGGCTATATGCAGCGGGCCCGCTATGCTACCGCTCTGAAATACTTCCAGCAAGCTGCAGCTCTTGCTCCCGACCAGGAGTATATCCAGATAGCTATGGCTGACGCGCTGGCCGCCTGTGGCCGCCACAAAGCGGCAAGCGACAAGTACAAGGTGATTCTGGCCAGTCACCACAATAACAAGTATGCCAAGCAGCACCTGGGTGAGGTTGAGAGCCACCCACCCGTAGTAGTTGCAGCATTAACTCCTGCAGAGGCGGCAGTCGCGCAGAATTTGCAGTCCGACGCTCACCTGCTGACCATATCAGCCAGCACAGCCGCCGTTGACGCTGAAACATTTGCCCAGCAGTTGCACAATCGCATAAAGCCAGTTGCAGCAGCAAATATACAAATTAGCGACCAACTCGCCGAGTTGACCGAAAGTAGCGGGGAGATAGCTGACCGTGCCCAAAATGCACTATTGGACGCCGGCAAGGCCATAGCTAAGGCTTCCCAGGTGCTCTACTCGGTGGAGTCTATAGCACCGGAGGTAGCTGCCACTGCTGCTAACCTGAAAAGCGCTGCCGCGCAGGTGGAGCTAAAACTCAAAAAGCTGGCTGCCGGGCATGGCGAGGCGGGACAACTCACAGTTCTCAAGCGCAGTATGGAAGAAATCCGGGCTACCATAAACGATCTGCAGCAAAGCCAGACCCAAACACGCCAAATAGCTGGCAGCGCTGAGCAGATTCAGCAATTGGCCGCCCGAAATGTAGACGCCATCCACGACTTGCTTAGCCGCGATGAGGATGAAGATATAAGCCTACTCTCTATGCATATGCAGAGCCTGGCCGGCGACACTTTCCGACAAGCCCAACAGGCTGCCGAGGCATGCCGTAAATGCCGGATTCCCGCCCGGCGGGCAGCGGTGCGCACACTTATTATCCAAGCCAACCTAGCCGGCATGGCTGCTCCGCCTTCTCAGCGCCCTGCCCTGGACCGCCTGATTGCTTACTTCATGCGGGCTGATGCGAAGGAGGTTGAGCAACTGCGTCAAGCCCGTGGCCTCGGTTTTGGCGACGTAGCCTACGTGATGGCCGTCGCCACTAATAGTAACAGCAAGCCCGACAAGCTTCTACCAGGCCAACCCGGACGCAGCCTTGTGGATCATCTCAGCAACTACACCGATTCCAACTATGGGGAGCAGATAATGCTTAAGTTCCTCGTTCACGCAATGCAGGAAGAGGTACACACCCTTAGTAAACTAAACACCCCATAGCTGACTAGTACGACACCGACGGATGCCACAAAAACAGGCCACCCGCTAGAATTATCCAGCAGGCGGCCAGGCCTGATCTGCGGAGGGAGCAGAGATACCGCTGTTACCAGCTCAGGCCAACCGGTTCAGCGGGTACGAAAAGCTCATCATTGCTGGATAGCAAAGGGCTGCTCCCAGTTGTTACAGCTATTTGGACCGGCTCCTGCTCTTCTTCACTCCCATCTTCCCGTGAACGCTGCTCATTGGTCTCCAGTGCCCATTGCGGCCATACCTGCTCCCAGGTGGCCGGCCGCTGGCGATCTGCTGACACCTGGTGGCTATCGGCTGTAGCTAAAACCCACAGTCCACGGCCCCGAAGTGCAGGCGCGAGGCGGGAACGTACCGGCGAGCTGGATTGCTCACTGTTGAGCACCAGCACCGGAGCCTTAACGGCTATGCGGAAGGTGCACAGGTCAAAGTAAGTAGTTGCCGTGCGCATAGCCGACCGCCACTGCGGATAATGGGCCTCCCACTTACTCAGAGCGGCTGCCACCCATGGGGCCGGCTTGGTCATTCCGTCCCGGCTGTAATGGCAGACCGGCCAAGGCTGTTCAACTACCACGAAGCTCGTCCGCTCAATATTGAGAGCGGCAACCGCCATCGCCACCAAGCCACCCAGTCCTTCGCCAGTGAGACCAACTCGTTTGCCGACTATCTCGGGGCGATTGAGCACAGCATCAACCGCCCGGCAGGCATCTACGATGGCTTCGCGTAGGATATAGCACTGCCGATCAGGCAGGCCCTCGGGTGTCCACTTTTGATTCTGATCTGGCGGATACCAATAAAGCCCCAGGTGAGCGAAGCCGTCACCGGAGGGCGTACGCTGGGCGATATCTCCGTGATCCATGAAATGTATTACCGCCTGGGTGACCTGGCAGCCGGCGGGCACATGATATGGACCAGTGCATACTTTTCCGTACATACCATAGTAGGATAGATTCTTCCCGTTGACTTGCGGCTGAAGCGGCCACTGCGCCAGCTCACTAAGGGCATCCTGCCAGAAGTCATTGAAGTCGGGGGGCTGTCTTACCATTGGCAAGTAGACTAAGCTGCCGTTGGCGTAGGCCGACGCGGCCAGGCCCGCAATTGTTAGCATGGCTATGACAAAGCATACCACAGCACGAACAATAATTGTCTGGGCAACCATCTTCTCTCTGCTCCATGGGCGCTCCCTCCGCGCCTACTACTAATAGCATCGGCGACCAAGCCCAGACCTTACAGAGGCAGGGAAGAACAAGGGTGTTACTGGAGGATTAACGAGGAGTAAAAGACGGCGACCAGAGGCTTGTTAGAGCTGTACTACATCCTCTCCAGCGCGGTGATGCCCATCAGTCCAAGGATGTTAGCCAGGACGATGCGTGCGCCTTTAACCAGCTTGAGCCGAGCACGGCTCAGTTCGGGATTATTGCAGTCCAGGACGCGACAGTTCGTGTAAAACTGGTGTACAGCCTGGGCCAGCTCACGCGCAAAGTGGGGTAAGCGATGCGGCGATAGCTCCTGGGTGGCCCGGAGGACCTCCGCAGGATAGTCAGCCAGCTTGCGCAGTAGTGCCAGCTCATCAGGGTGAGTCAGTAAGGAGAGGTCAGCCTCTTTCTTACCGTGAGAGGAGCATCCTTGCCCCGCTACCGCATCGCCAAGGTAGCCAGCCTCTTCGGCCTCGCGCAGGATGCCGCATAGCCGTGTGTGAGCATACTGGACATAGTAGACCGGGTTCTCAGCACTCTGCTGGCGGGCCAGATCCAAGTCAAAGTCCAAATGGGCATCAACGCTGCGCATCAGGAAGAAGAAACGCACCGCATCCCGGCCAATGTCCTCAATTAGTTCGCGGATAGTGATGATATCGCCGCGCCGCTTGGAGAGACTGAGCGGCTTGCCTCCTTCCAAGAAGCGCACCGTCTGATAGATAATAAACTCAGCCCGCTCGATACCAATACCCATCGCCGCCAGCGCTGCCTTCATACGTGGCACATAGCCGAAGTGATCCGGCCCCCAGACATAGATGACGCGGTCGAAGCCCCGTGTGTAGAACTTATCGGCGGCATAGGCAATGTCCGAGGCAATATAGGTGGGGGCACCATCCCGCCGCACCAGCACGCGGTCCTCCTCGTCGCCATACTGACCGGTGCGTAACCAGACTGCGCCATCCTTCTCGTAGGCAGCCCCGCTCTTTAACAGCTGGTCAATCTGCTGTTGCACCAGTCCTTCCTCGTGCAACTTAGTTTCACTGAACCAGACATCAAAGCTAATGCCCATCGCCGCACAGTCGCTGCGCAACTGCTCAATCATCCTATCTTTAACTAAATCAAAGAAGAATAACGCACCCTCGGTATTCCGGGGCACATCGCGGTACTTCTCCCCATATTCATCAACCAGCTCCTGCGCTACCTCAACCACATAATCACCGTGGTAGCCCTCCTCAGGGAAGTCAACCTCTTCCCCAAGCTGCTGGAGATAGCGCGACTGCACCGAAGCTCCAAAGATCTGAAGTTGGGTATTGCTCGGGGCATCGTTGAGATAATATTCGCGCTGCACCTCGTAGCCAGCCGTTTCCAGCAGATTAGCCAGAGTATCGCCAAACGGCCCGCCCCGGGCGTTGCCGATATGGATAGGTCCGACTGGATTAGCACTGACGAATTCAACCTGCACCTTCTGCCCCGCACCGACATTGCTACATCCGTATACCTCACCCTGCGATAGGCAATTTGCCAGAACCTCGTACAGCCACTGGGGGGATAGGTGGAAATTGATGAAACCCGGTCCGGCCACTTCTACCCGCCGAACCAGAGAATCAGCCGGAAGATTCGCGATCAACTCCTCAGCGATCTGGCGGGGATTCGCCCCCAGCTCGCCGGCAAGCTGCATAGCGATATTGCAGGCAAAATCACCGTGTTCAGGGTTGCTGGGCGTCTCTATCTGAATTTCGTCCGCCGAAATCTTGTCGCGTTCTTCGTCAGAGAATGCCGCCGTATACGCCTGCTTTATCAGATTAGCGAGTCTATCCTGAATCATATATTCATGGCCTGCGCAATAATGTCCACGAAGTTAGCCCAGCCACAGCTCCCAGTCCAGCCAGATATGCAAGTACTGATAGGCCCAGTGCAGCAACTGGGAGCCGACCAGGACACCAATAAAGAGCTGCACGAATCCCCGGTGCCACAGTGACACCAGAGGAGAAAGGGCGGCATGTGGATGGCGACGCCAGTCATCGAGCAATCTGTGGCCTGCCTCTAATCCCGCAGTCAACTGGTTGTCGTTGGGCTCTTTGGTCGTCAGATACTGTTGGATCAGCGCACCTACTCGGTAGCGAGAAATCCAGCCCAACAAGACCACCAACAGAGCCAAGACAGGCGCCACCAACAGCAATGGAGCAGCAATCAGAAAGGCCGGCAGAATGCCCGCCAGGAGTGTGGTGCCGCAGCGGCGATGGACTCGCGGCATTTCCCTGGCTATCGCGCGAGTAGGATATCCGTAACGCTCAATGGCGTGAACGACCTTGTGCTCCGCCCCGTGATAGGCGGCCAGCGGAGTGAGCCGAATGACCAGCAGGAATAGAAAGAAACTGACTAAGTTGGCGACTATTTGCCATATTACGTACTGCACCGCTGTTGTCGGCACTGCTACTTGCAACAACACTTCTATCAGGGGAGCACCGGTAATTTGCTCTACCGACCACAACACCACATAGCTGCCCACCAAAGCAGCTCCGCCCATCGCCATCAATGCCAACCCCGTTACAACAAGCTGCCAGAAAGAGGCAGTCCCAAAGCTGGGAGTAGACAGATGTACACCTCCGACGACAGCTGTGCCCCCGATTCGGGGCCGACTGGTCGGTACAGTATCGTTATATTGGACAGCCAAATACCCCGATTCCACAGCAATTTGCCTCGCGCACTTGCGCCTTTTTAGGGATTTGTGATAAACTTACTACTTGCAACATAGTGTACTACTGAGAAGGAGAACTATACAATGCCAAGAGCATGCGAGATATGTGGCAAGACCGCCAGTGTCGGTAGCAAGGTCAGCAAGTCTGGTAGACGCACGAAGCGGCGCTGGCAACCCAACTTGCAGAAAGTTACCGCGCTTGTCAACGGTAGCCGCAAGACGATCCTGGTATGTACATCCTGTATTCGGGCTGGCAAGGTCACCAAGGCCAGCTAAACCAGTTTCCCCCAAAAGGCAATAGCGCACACTGACGGTCGAGCTTTAGGTTCGGCCGTCAGTATCGCTTTGCCCGGCTTACACTTGTATTGAACACACAAGTAAGAGCACTTAAGAATTATAACACGTAACCCACCATCCAGCAAGCACGGCGCATAGCCCCCCGCAACTGCTCGACCAGGAGCAGAAAACTACCTGTGAAAGTCAAGACCGCCGCGATCAAAACTCTGGGCTGCAAACTCAACCAGTTTGAGAGTGAGCAGATACGCGAGCAGCTCGAAGCACTGGGCTACTGCATTGTGCCTTTTGAGAAGCCTGCCGACCTATATGTGATCAATAGCTGTGCAGTTACCACACGCACAGCCCGTGACTGCCGCCGGCTGTGCCGCTTCACTAAGCGGCTCAACCCCCAATCGCTGTTACTGGTCACCGGCTGCTATGCAGAGGTTGCGCCCGACGAGCTTAAGCGAATTCCAGCCACCGACATTGTGCTTGGCAATGCCGTTCGTGGTCAGCTTGCCCAGTTTGTTCCTCCTGCTGATGCGATCTCCACAATTGACCTCCTGCCTCCTTACGCCGAGACCGGCCCGATGATTCGCGCTATGCCAGGGCACACTCGGGCCTTTGTCAAGATCCAGGAGGGCTGTGATGCTCACTGCGCCTATTGCATAATCCCCTTGGCACGCGGCCCCAGTCGCAGCGTCCCTGTCAATGATGTCGTCACGCAGGTGAACCTGCTACTGACGGCAGGATACCCGGAGATAGTATTGATCGGCACTCATCTGGGGCAGTACGGCGCTGACCTAAGCGAGGATTGTGACCTGACCCAACTCGTTTACAAGTTGTGCGCGCTTCCTGACCTGCGCCGACTACGACTATCCTCCATAGAACCTCGGGAGATCACCGACGAGCTGATTGAGCTGGTCGCTGCCGGCGGCCATTGTCTAAGAGCCGACTCAAGCTGGCCAGGACAGGGCAAGCTCTGCCGCCACTGGCATATCCCTATGCAAAGCGGCTGCGATGAGATATTGCAGCGGATGAATCGGCCCTATGATACCGCCTTCTATCGCTCGCTGATTGAGAAGATCAAGTCGGCCCAGCCTGACACGGCCATCGGCGCCGATGTCATTGTTGGCTTTCCAGGCGAGACCGACGAACAATTTGAACAGACGTGCATATTCATTGAGAGTCTTCCTTTGACCTACCTGCACGTTTTCACCTATTCAGCACGCCCCGGAACCGCCGCTGCGCAGATGCGCGACCAGGTCCCCAGTCGGGTCAAAAAAGAGCGTAATCATACCCTGCGAGCCATCTCTGAGCACAAACGGGCAGCTTTTGCCCGGAAAATGGTTGGCAAGCAGCTTGAAGTAGTAATTGAGGAGTTCGTTGAAACTTCCGGTGATAAGCTTAAGGCGATTACCGACAACTACCTACGGGCGGAGGTAATCGGGTCCGAAACAGTGACGATTAGAAGTATAGCAAAGATGCAGGTTACCGATGTTGCGGACGCTACGCTGCATGGGAAACTGGTGGAATAGCCTGGATTATTCATAAACGGACTTTGTGGACAAGTCGGCAAAAACTCTAAAAGTAGAACGGGTTATGGCAGATAATCATACTGTCAGCCCTTACCGAGACGAATGACTTCCCCTAAGCATCCTCGGCAAGCATCTTTGAGACTACAAGGCATCTTTCCGACCTGGTTCTGGTTAATGAACAATCCCCATTAAGGCACATCATAGGCGGCTCGCCTGAGCCTGAGGAGGAACTGCTCTGTCAAACACAGAACATAAAGGCCAGCAATAAAGTATATGAGCGATCTTATATCAATGAGGGACAAAACAAATGAGAGGTTTCACAAGTGCCGCAGAGGATGACCGGAATATAACTCATCCCGCCGGGCCGACCTGGGTATGTTCAGCAGTCAAGGCATTATCCCTTGTGACCCTGGCGATAGGCCTGGCAGCAGGCCCCGGAGGCGTGCTTCGTGCACAGGAGGCAAAGGCAGGTGCCGAAGAGCCTACCCCGGGGACAGGGCATGAACGCATCTGCCTCAACGGCCAATGGCTGGTGCATTTGGGCGGCGATGAGTGGCAGATACCAGCGCAGGGATATCGTCTCGCTCGCGTCCCCGGGAAGATCGGCGGCGACTGGTACGAGGAGTTCACTGGAAACGAGAACGGACATGAATGTGGTTGGTATCGGCTGGACTTCCTTGTGCCACCGGCCTGGGAGGGGAAGCGCATCTATATAGATTTCGTTCGGGTCGGCAGCTATGCCAAGGTGTTTCTCGACGGTAGGTTGGTGGGCGATCATCCCGACGGCAATACCCCCTTCTCCGTTGACCTAACGGGAAGAGCAGTGCCTGGAAGCAAGCACCGGCTGCACGTCTTTGTGCAGGGCTGGTCCCGTTTCCGCAAGAGTCGGCATCAAGGCGTGTGGCCGATAGGATTCAACCGCCAGGTAGGTATCACCGGGGACGTCTACCTCAGGTGCACATCCCCGGTCCACATTGCAGATGTGTTCGTGATCACCAGCGTGAGGCAGCGAGTCCTCTCTGTGCGGGTCACCCTGTCTAACACCACCCCCCAGGCTTATCAGCTCCGCTTGAAGGGTTCCGTTCGTTTGGGTCCTACCCCGGTTTTGGACCTACCTGAAGTGCCCATCCAATTGTCTGCCGGCGAATCCAAGGAGGTAGAGGTCCAGCAGCACTGGGAGGCTCCCCAACTGTGGGGGTACCCGCCCTACGGTGAACCCGTGCTCTATCACCTATATTGTGTGCTCAAGGATGAGGCCGGGGAGATGTTAGACCAGCGGTTCACCCGGTTCGGGTTTCGGGAGTTCTGGATTGAAGGCGACAAGTTCCTCCTCAACGGGCGTCCCATCTTCCTACAAGGGGAGCAGGCCCAGTTTTCCTCTATGGTTATGTATGCGCAGAACCGCCAGTGGATTCTACAGTACTTCCGTGCCCTGCGCGAGGCCAACGTCAATTTCGTGCGACTCCCCCACGGGTTCTTCTGGCCCATCTTGGCAGAGGTGGCCGATGAGGTGGGTATGTTGCTGGAGAATGAGCCGATGGACGGAGTCCCCACTGCCGGATATGCCAGTGACTCAGCCAGTGGGGCGGCGGTACTGGCCGAAAAGGCGGAAGCACAATGGCTCGACGACCGCAGCCGGCGGGCGCATCTGCAGACGGTGGCAGACTGGGTGCGGGAGTGGCGCAATCACCCCAGCCTGGTGATGTGGAGCACGGATAACGAGAGTAGCTCCCAGAGCGCCCTCGCCAATCCCGCCACCTTTGCCATTCAGAAGCAGATTAAGGACCTGATCCTGTCTTTGGACCCCACTCGGCCGGTGGCCCACGAAGGCTCACCCCTGACCAGTGCGGCCCGACGGCTCGGAGTGGACCTGGTTCCCGACGTCTACAACATACATCCCTACTCGGATCCCATAACCCAGGACGTGGAGGAAAACAAACGGCGTCATTTCTATTCTGGACAGCCTGTAGTCATAGGTGAGCTGTTCAACGACTATCCCAAGATCAACTTCAGTCCCGAGCAGCTATCGCAAGAGCCTGCCGACAAATGGGCCAAGGCCCAGAGCTTCGCTGACTACTGGTACCGCAACATTGTGGCGGCTAAAGAGGCAGGATATGCAGGCACCGTTCTGCTTTGCCTTGCCTCATCGGGGTTCTACGGTTATGTCCGAGAAGGGGAGTTTACGCTGGGACCATTAGGACGGGAAACGCGAAGTGTCCCCGTTACTTGGCCCAGCCTTTCCGGCCCGGGTCCTAAGGTCGAGAATTACCTCACCTGCATCCCCTGGGACACACTCAACTGGTTCGACAGCAGCAAACCGGTCTACGTTCCGACACACGTCTTTCAACGGGTGAAGGAAGCTTACGCGCTGATCAACGGGGGAGATCTTCCTCCTCTGCCCGCCACGCGTCGCCCGGAGCTCGTTGTCACCTTGACCTACCGGAACCAGCCAGTGCCTGGCGCCTATTTGTATCTCAGACCTCTGGATGGACAGCCGGAGGATTGCACCGGGGTACTGACCGACCATGAAGGCACGGCCTGGTTTTGCCCCGACACCGCCGGGCACTATCGCTTGGAGTGCCAGACGGAGGCTGGCCCCCAGCACATAGAGGTGACCCTGCAAAGGGGACCGTTTGACGGCCAGGCGGGGTATCACCATATCCAGCGCCTTACTATGAACCTTCTGGAGCCACCCCAAGAGACAGTCAGAAATCTCCCTGATACCGCCCCCAGCGCCGAGCCGGATGTGGTTTGGACATGCCTACCTCAGGAGCAGCTACCACCCGAGGCAATCACAACTCCCGAAGCACCGGGCTATATCAATCTGGAAAAGATCTTCAACGAGGACGGCAAACCCACTCCCGGGGCGCGCGAACACGACTTACGGCTTTACTTCCACGACCAGGAGTTAGAGGTAGCACCGCCTTTGTGGTCAGGAAGCATTAAGTCATACCCTGGACACACGAAGGTTACTGGATTCAGTCTTTTGCTACCCGCGCCCAAACCGGGAACCTACGAATTGATCTTGCACAAGCCTCACCTCTCCCCCGAGCGCAGTGCCGAGCTTTTTGTAGGAGAGGAGCAGGAGCCCCGACTGATCCTTAATACCAACGCTGCCGACCTGGGCTTGGAATTCGCAGTAGCCGGCCGGGATGCCCGCTACACGCTCGAAATCAAGCCGGAAAACATCCATGAGGGCAGAGTCAGGCTGCGCTTTAACTCAACATCTTGGTCAGCGGCAAGCATCGGCGGCATCTCCTTACGCCCCAAATGAAAATCAAACGCGCGAGGGCGGAAATAACTGCGCAAGTGTTGCAAATCATTCTACCACAATATATCATTGACTTCAGATTCCCCTGCTATAATACCGGTTAGGCCTTGTAACCGTCTCATTTGGTCGAGTATAGGCAAATGGGAGGCAAGGGTTATGCCCAGACGCTGCGTGCGACGCCTTTGGCTGTGGACTATCTGCGTAATTACAGTAGTTGTGAGTGGCATTATAGTAGCGGGCACGGCGCAAGCGGCAGACGCGGAGTGGAAAAAGTGGGAGAAAATCGGCCCAAACTGGTTCAAGTGGGTTATGCCGTGGGGTGAACTCCTGCAGCGGGATACTGCCCTGAACATGTCTCACCTGTTAGACGCCCCGGCCGGCAAGCACGGCTTTGTACGCTCGGTAGGCAATCGGTTCGTCTTCGCAGACGGTACACGAGCGCGGTTCTGGGGAGGCTTCATTGGCTACCAGAATTGTATGCCGGACCCGAAATACGCTCCGAGTATAGCCGATTGGATCGCCTTCAACGGGTGGAATTGTGTGCGGGAAGCCTTCTTCCAGTTTATTTTCAGCACCGAAAACAAGACGACCACGCCCGCTGGTGACCACAGTGCTCCCCATCCAGTACAACTGGACCGGTTCGACCGATTGAATGCAGAGCTGCGCAAGCGGGGGATTTACTACTTATGGAATCCATTCTACAATGCATTCTTCAACGAAAAAGACGGTGCAAACAAATGGTCGGGTAGAATATGCTTTGACGAGACCTCCTTCCGCCTGCAGGAGCGGTTTTTGGAGCAGATGCTGACGCATCGCAATCCCTACACCGGCCTGCGGTATGTGGACGACCCCGCTTTGATTGGTATCACGTTAGCCAACGAGAGCAAGTTCCGCATCTCGACGGAGTGGGAAAGTAATTTCGGTCCGGCCCTGTGGCAAGAACTGATGGTCATGTGGAACAAGTGGTTGGTAGACCGGTATGGTAATGATGTGGGTCTCCGTGAGGCGTGGGCGGACGTGCAATTTGATCCGGGGGAATCACTCGCCGCCGGTACGGTACGCTTTCCGGATCCGGTGCAAGATGCCGAGTTCAACAGCCGCGTATTTGACCAGCAAGCTTTCAGCGGTGAATTAGAGCTGCGTTACTATCGGCGCTTGGAGAAGTTTATGCGGGAGCTGGGGCTACGGGTGCCGGTAGCCGCCACTAACTGGCAACACGGCTATTTCCCCCTCAAAGCCGCGGCGCAGATGGGCTTCAGCGGGGCGCATATCTATCACATACATCCGAGCACCTGGAGCCCATTCACGACGGGCTCCTGGACCCATCTATCGGGTGCCTTTGCCGACTACCGCACTGAGCGTCTCATAGACGAGGCGCGCACCGCCAACGTGCCGATCGCGGTAACCGAGTTCAACTCAGCAGCGCCCAATGACTATCGCCACGAAGCAGTCCTCTCCATGGCAGCGCATGCATGTCTGCAGGACTATGATCTGGTCACCTGGTTCATGGCCTTTGGCTGGTACAAAAACTTCAATGATCCCCACTACCGTGTGATCTTTGATGAGTGCTTTCACACCGCCTTCGATCCAGCCCGGATCGGGCTGATGCCCGCCGCCTCGCTGATGGTAATGCGTGGGGATGTCTCGCCCGCCGCTAACCTGGTGGAGATATTGGCCAACGACGAGGTACAGCGCCAACTTCCGGACAACGTTGGTATGGTCGGGGAAGTCGCCTTCCCCAAATGCTATCAGTTGCCAGGGCTTGAATGGGTGCCCTTCTTAACGCGACAACAGATTAACTTTTCCCCGGAACACCCTACCCCAGGGGCCATCCTCGTCAACCCTGATCCACCCTTACCGATATCAGCTAAAGACAATACCATTATTCAAGGTCCCCTTGACACCATTGCCGACCGGGTCCGAGCTGAGCTGGAGCGCCGGTCCCCCAACTTCCAACTGAGCGGCCCTGGCTCAGGAGTTAGCGACACCGGGGAACTAACCTACGATCAAGGAGCAGGGGTGCTGGTAATAGACACGCCACGAACCCAAGCACTTGTGGGCAATCTCGGCTCAGGCCGGCGCAAGTTGTCAACAGTTACCTTCAACTTCAAAAATGATGCGGCGACGGTCTGTGTAAGTTCGCTGGATAGACATCCACTGGACAGAAGTCGTCGGATGCTTGTTTCATGTGTCGCCGACGCAACCAACAAGGATATGGATCTTCGGGTACCGGCGGATACACCTGCCCACGGCCGGCCCTCGCGCTATCTGGTCAAGGACTGGGATTGGCCGACCAAGCGGCTGATGTGTGAGCCGGTGGAGGGGACACTGACTATTCGGTTGAAGGATGTGCCAGGATCGGTCAGAATCTACCGGCTGGATGCAGCCGGCAGGCGCGGGCGCCGCGTGCCATGCCAGATCAAAGGGCACCTCGTCACCTTTAGCCCAAGCGCAGCTTATCGTACTCTTTACTACGAAATACTCATTTCGTGACGGCTCACTTCAGCGCCGTCGCCAACATAACGCTTGAGAAATATCAATTGGGAGGTGTTGAAAAATAGCCACATTAACTAAACGTGAACGAGTGGAGCGGGCCATCAACCATCAGGAAACGGATCGGATTCCCGTCTATGACCTTATTCGCAATGATGCAGTGATACAGCATTACGGCGGGCGAATTCCCACGCCCGACGATTGGCTGATCCCCGTGGGTAAGGCAATAAACGCCACCGTGGATATGACCCGTTCAGTGCGGGGACCGGCCCGCGAAGAAGAGTATGTGGATGAGCAAGGGTTCAAGTACACATCACGCCGCTGGACAACGTGGATTACTGAACGTCCCTTCAATGATCTACCCGGAGCAATAGAATATCTCAAAGGAGAGATACAGCGGATGAAAGCCTGGCGCCCTGACAAAAGATGGGTGGAAGAATGGCGTCAGAACTTTATGCGCTTGCAAGCCTACTGTGGAGAGACCGTTTTGATGCACGACAACACTCCTGTAGGTATTGAGGGGCTCTATTATTTTATGGGGTGGGAGCTGTTTTCTTACCTACTGGCCGACGATCCCTCCTGGGTGTCTGAATTTCTGGAGGCCGCCACCTGTATGGCTATCCGTCGCATTCACGCCATTGCCGACTACGAACTCTCGCCGGTGGCGATGCCCTACGGCGATATTGCCGCCAAGGGGGGCCCGATGTTATCGCCGGCATTCCTGCGGGCTGAGTTTATGCCTCGTCTAAAGCGCATCTGCGACGCGTGGCACGAGCACGGTATAAAGTGCCTTTTCCACTCTGACGGCGACTTGGGGCCAATTGTGGATGACCTCGTGGCGGCAGGGGTAGACGGATTGAACCCCTTAGAGACTACGGCTGGCTTTGACGTAGCAGCGGTCAAAGATAGGTATGGAGACCGGCTGTTTTTTGCAGGTGGAATTGACGTCAGTCAGGTCCTCCCTCTGGGCACACCGGAGCAGGTAAGGGAAGAATGCGAGAGAATGATTGAAATCCTGGCCCGCGGCTCAGGATACCTGCTGGGCTCAACTACCGAATTAAACAACCCTGTGCCTTTGCAAAACTTCCAAGCGATGATTGAAACAGCATGGGCCAACAAGCCGAACATGCAAGGGTAACCGCCCATAAAGATCTAAATCCGGTACAACAGACCAGGTGCATTATGTTTGGCCCTGTCTTTTGCGCAGGAATGCACAGGTGTGACAGTCCCCACCAGCACACCAGGAGCAAGCCTCTCAACAGTTATGCGCTATTAGCCAGTTAGCCAGGAATTGAAATCGAATGACCGCCGGTATGGGGAAAACCAATGACATAGAGGCTGAATGGATAAGCTGACTGTAAAGCAGCAGATTACAATTAAGCCAGCTATAATACCGACAGCTAACCCTGCCTTAGCAGATCGTCTCCTCTACGATCAATTGTTCTTCAATCCCGTCAGCGGCACGTGCTGCATCCAACCAGCCAGAAATACAATATAAATTTGACAGTAAACTCACATCGCTTGAGCTGAAATGAATGCTTCGCGGATTACATACGTGGCCGCGAGTATATACTGATGCGGCAATTGCACGTCATCGTAGCCCAGGCCTGCGCGGCCAAATTCAGCCAGATAGTCATCTATAGCTGCCGAAAATGATCCAGAAGGAACTAATATCTCGGCTGCGGAATTTTATAAAAGAGCAAGCTGCTCACTAATTCACCTAAGAAGGCAGACCAACCATGAAACGGATTTTGAGATTCACGGCAGTGCTCCTAACCATGGCTCTGAGTCCGCTGGTTACATCTGCCCCGGTAAATATTCCCGCGACACTGCTTGATAACCAGAATGTCAGCGTCTATCGCCGCTCCCCTGGTGAGCTGTGGGTCTATGACAACCGGCCGGAACTGGGTTTGGGCGCGCACAGCTTTAGCCCCGAGCAAGCCGATCTAATTCGACAGCTCGGTGTTCGGTTGGTGCGCATCACCCTGTACTGGAATCAGATGGCGAAGACCGAACAGTGGGGGCAATACGATGAAGACTACCTTGCTCAGTGGGATGACATCGTGGCGCTGGCTGAAGAGAAAGGGCTGGAGCTGCTGGTGGGGGTGCATGGTAACCCACCCGGAGTGGGTTTTGCGAACCGACACGGGTCTTACCGACGCTTCGCCCGGTTTATGGCTGACATTGCCTCTCGGTACCCGCAAATCCGCTTCTGGGAGCTATGGAACGAGATGGACGCTGGCTTCACCGATCTGTTCGGCGCGCGCACGAACAAGCCCAATGGCGATCCCTACTCGCTTGAGGAGAGAGGCCAGATGTATGCCGAGATGCTCAAGCTTGCCTATCCGGCAATAAAGCAGGCTAACCCGCAGGCCTGGGTCTTGACCGGCGGTATAGCTTACCCCTTTAGCGATTTTCCCCGTGGTATTTACACTGGCGGGGGGCGGGATTACTTTGATATTATGAATATCCATACCTACGGCGTACCGATCAAGTACAGTTTTGTTGCCCGCGGCCTGCGCGTCTACCAGGTGATGAAGGAATTCGGCGACGAGAATCGGCCGTTATGGAACACCGAATGGGGCATTGACGCCGGCAATATGGTGGCCGCTTGGGGCTGGCCACACAGCAGAGGTCTGGATGATGCCGAGTATTTCGACATGGCCCATAAGCAACAGTGGCGGGCGGTGCTGGAGGACCACTGGAAGCGACGGCTGTACCAGAAGATACTGCCCTATCAGTTTCATGCCTTCAATGAGCGCCAGGTTGAGGGAGAGGCGCAGTTGCCCGAAGGCATGACTCTGAATGACTTTGGCTTTGGTATTGTACGCGCCGACGGCATAACCCCACGGCCTACCTATAATTGGCTGAAACAGCTCCAATTCAACCGCTATATCAACGCTCAGCCGGTCCGAACTATGGATGTAGAGGTCTACCTGCCTGATGGAGCCCATCCAGTCGGATACGAATACTCCAACAAATGGCGCGAGGGCATCCTGATAATTCATAACGTCACCGTCAACAGCCTTTACCCTACTGTTATTAAGCTTGTACCATCCGGTGAGTAAGGCACTATGATCCTCGGGCGGCCGAGCAAGAAGATGATTCCCGCTCCCATTGATATCCTCACGCAGAGGGAAACACAATACGGTACCAGAAGGTAAGTAGTCACGAAAATAACGTGAGGAGCTGAGCAGACGATGTTAGGTAGCGTAGAAACCAAGCATGCAGGCCTAACCTTGTTGCAGTTGGCTGTTATCGCCACGATGACAGCAACCATGGGGCCAACTGCCGTAGCGCAAGGGCAGAATGAGCCGCAGGTTAGCTGCGGTTATAGAGTATGGCAGACCAGCATTTGGGGAGCGCTAAGTCCTGATCAAATGCCCCCACCAGGCCCGAACTTGAAAACCGTTGAGATTGTCGCCTGTCGTGGTGAGAGAGAGGCCGCGGGAATGTGTATAACCAATATTAGTTCCCGGCCTCTGGCAGGTAGATTCTGGATTAGGAGCGCAGCAGAGGGCAGCGAGCAAGTTAGCTTGCCTCCCGCAAGGCTGGCCATCAGTACTGCAGAATGGATTGAGTTGCCAGACGGCCGGAAGATTCCCGATGCTCTGGTCCCACTTAACGCCGCCCGGCTACTGAGCCTTGCACCAGGAGAGACAAAACTCATCTGGCTGACTGTGGACGCGCGACAGTTGGCTCCAGCTTCCTACCAGGCCCGCCTGGACTTTCGGCCCCACTTCAGCGGGTTCAAAGAGACGACCATCACCATCAACCTGCGGGTATCGCCAGTGACCATCGGCCCTGAACTGTCTGAGCACTGGACCTACGTATCCAATGCTGGCCCCAATTTCTCAGAGGCTGTAGTCAAGGACCAAGCTGAACACGGCTGCAATTGCTTTTTTACAGAGTTCAATTTAGGAGGCCTGTCCGGATGCGTTCGGGATGTAAATTGGCCTAAGTGGAATGTAGACGGTACTATCAAATCATGGGATTCCAGCTACCTGGACGCGCAACTACGGCTATTTTTGAAGTACCACCCTATTCGCCCCAATACTATGTTCATATTACATCTTGGCTGGGAGTGGCCGGAGTATCGTCCCATGAGACATCCTGGCAGTCAGGGATTGGAGCCTCTTTCTGAGCCCTGGAAGAGGGGTGTCAAAGAGCTTGTGGTGCTGCTGCGCGATCATCTAGGACAATTGGGCATTCCGGCTGAGAATGTTGTGCTTTACCCTGTCGACGAGGTCACCGTGGGGGGTAAGTACAACCGTATGCAGGTGCTGATCGAAGCGGCAAAACTGATCCGCCAAACCGAGCCTCGCTTCAAGATATTTGCCAATCCCCCCAGCGCCAGGGACCTGAGTTTTGAGGAGTTGAAGCAACTGGCACCATACATTGACATATGGTGTCCTTTTACAGGACGGCTGGGCAACAAAGAGGAGATGGAGTTCTATAAGCGAAGCGGCAAGACCATCTGGACCTACGGCATTCTCCATAAGACCTCGCCTCTCTCTTATTATCGTCTCTTCCAGTGGAGAACTTTTGCCCTGGGTTTGGACGGATTTACCACTTTCTTCTGCTACAACAAGGGCGGCGGTGATCACTGGGACAGCTACGATTACGACAAAGCCGCCGACTACAACGTAATCTACGGCGATAACCGCATCCCCTGGACAGACTTTGTATCCTCGCGTCGCTGGGAGGCCTTCGCTGAGGGCATTGACGACTTCCGCTTGTTACGACGGTCCCAGCAGTTGCTGTCTGAAGCCCAAAGCCGTGGTCTACAGGTACAGGCGGTAGAAGACGAAATACGGCAGATAGTTGACCGAGCTGTTACTTCGCAAGATCCTGATGTCTTCAGCCAGAGTCATAGGCAGTTGATAGTGGCGTGCGAGAAGCTCCGTGCGCAACTGGCCAGCAAATAAGGTGGTAGGTGCATTAAGCATAGGCTCCAAAGACTGGAGGAAAATTATGAATAGGACAAATTCCAAGCGCCAGACAGTAGAGGACCCGGTCAGGCTGGGGTGTGTGGGGTTGGGAGAAGTCTTCGCAATTCGGCATCTGCCCGTTCTGCAGGAGGAGCGGCGGGTGGAAGTAGTGGCGGTAGCTGATGTGCAAGCAGAGGCGCTTCAACAAACCACCAAGCAACTTGGATGCGCCGGTACAGATGACTGGCGAGAGTTGCTGACAAAATTCGACATTGACGCACTGCTGATATGCACTCCTCATCATCTCCACAGCGAGCCGGCAGTAGCGGCACTGCAAGCCGGCAAGCACGTTCTGGTGGAGAAGCCGATGGCGCCGACGGTAGAGGAATGCCAGTTGATGGTCCAGGCAGCTCGCGCAAGTGACGCGGTATTGATGGTGGCGGAGAACTATTTCTACATGCCAGCCCTTCAGAAGATGGCAGCTCTGGTGGAGGAGGGGGCCATTGGCGAGGTTACCGGTCTGCGTTTGCTACAAGCTAACCCCAGCAGCTATCCACCAGCGGGACATTGGCGATGGTCGGCGCAAGCTGGCGGCGGGGTAATGCTGGATCCCGGCGTTCACTTATGTGCTCTGGCTGGCTGGTGGGGTGGGCCGGTACAGCGCGTCTGGGCTGATATGTACTATCCACCAGATCCGGGCCGCGAGGTAGAAAACAGTGCGGAGGCTGTGGTGGATTGCGGTGAGGGAGTACGAGGGCAGATCACGGTTAACTGGCGGGCTGGAGCCGTGGGCTGGCGCTATGAGATCCAGGGCAGTGAAGGTGTCATGCTTTATGAGTACTACCGCGGCGCGGTGCCGGCCCGTCTGCGCCTGGTCAATCAGGATAGTTGCCGGGACTTTGAAATACCCCCAGCATATCTCTCACCACACTCGTACCAGCAGGAGTGGGATGATTTTCTATGCAGCATAACCGAGAAGAGGTCACCTGGTTACCCCGGTGAACGAGGTCTGGTAGATGTTGCCGTAGTAAGGGCCGCCTATAAGTCTTACGAGACCGGAACCTGGGTGGAAGTGACCCATCATTAGCAGGGCTACCCCCACCAGACACCAAAAGGAGGACAGTACCATGCAAGTAGGGATACTCATTAGTGTTACGGGCCTGAAAGAAGAATCCTTTATAACAGGCAGCCGCCACGCGCGGGAGATGGGATATGACTGTGTGGAGCTGGGGGCGTGCGACACGGATGGTAGTCTTACAGTTGCAGACCTGGGCCCAATGTCAATGAGCGAGGCCGAGGAAACCGCAGCGGCTGTACGGGAGCAGGGAGTAGAAATCTCTGCCATCCAATGTCACACGAGCTTTCTGAATGAGGAACCGGCGGACGTACGTCGGAATATTGACCATACTAAGAAGGTCCTGGCAATAGCCCGGTGTATGGGCATTGACCTGGTTCATACGGTGAGCGGGCCAGCTCCCCCAAACGAAGAGGCCGACGCAGTGTTTGAACGCTTGGCAGCAGTCTATGATGAACTGCTGGATGCCGCAGCCGAAAACGAAGTTAGTCTGGGTATTGAACCGGTCTTTATCTATGCTGTGGGCAACCTGGCGACTATGCAGGCTCTGGATGCGGCACTGGGCCGCGAGCAGTTAGTAATAAACTTCGACCCCAGTCATTTCCCGTATCATGAAGAGGACCCGGTGCCGTTCATCAAAGAGTATGGGCCTCGCATCCGGCACGCGCACGTCAAAGATGCCGTCGTCGAGCCGCTGGAAGGGACTTTGGACGAAAATGGCTTTGAAACTCCCACCGGCAAGCAGTTCAAGTTCGCCGCCCCAGGCAGCGGTGTCCTGGATTGGCCTTCAATTATCCAGGCCCTCCGCGCAGTAGGCTTTGACGGAGTGCTTTCATTGGAACTGGGCCACGGCATACCTAATGAGGAGCAAGTAGCACGGGACAATGTGGGCTTTGTTCGGAAGCTGCTTGAGTAACTCCAATCCAAGCAACTCCGCAAACGCTTCATCATCAGATAGCACAGTAGCCTCCAGTTCGCGATTTGCCGGATCAGGCAAGAGTGCGGGGGGTAGAGCAGTTGGGGAGTATTCAATTACAACCCATCTGTTTTTGCCATCAGGAGGGAGGAGGGTGTAACATTCGCAGAGAACTGTATAGTGAGATCATTTGTTGCTCACTATAGGAGGGCAGTGATGGCGGATTCACATAACGGTGTATTACATCGCCTGCAGCGGGTGATGCGCGCTTTCTTACCCGAGGAGCAAGACTTCTTTGTGTTATTTGCCTCGGCTGCTGACAAAGCGGTGGAGGCCGCCGAATGCCTGCACAAACTGATGGAGGATTATCGGCGGCTGCCGCTGGCGGTGGAACAGATTGATGACATTGAAAACGAGGGCGACGAAATCGTCCACGAGACGATCCAAAAGCTAAATAGAACCTTTGTTACTCCCGCCTTGTTCGATCGCGAAGATATTTACCGCCTGGCCGAGTGCTTGGACGACATCCCCGATATGATCAAGGGTACAATTGACCGTTTCAACTCCTTCAAGATCCGCGAGCCCGATGAACATACCCGGGAGATGGCGGAACTACTGCTGGAGGCAACTAAGCTACTCAACAGCAATATTTCCGCACTACCCCGCATGCAGCCAGGAGATACACAGTACTGCCGCCAAATAAACACCCTGGAGAACCAGGGAGATGCCGCGCTGAAGAAGGCTCTGGCCGATCTGTTTGACCACGAGCCAGATGCCCGCGAGATCATCAAGCGCAAAGAAATATATGAGTTCATTGAAGAAGCAATGGACAGATGCGAAGATGCCGCGAACCTGATTGAGGCAGTGGTTACTAAGAATGCCTAGGGCACCCATCGCGCTCATTATCCTCTGTGCGCTGACCTTCAACTTTATGACCGGCTTCCACGACGCTGCTAACGCCATCGCTACCAGTGTGCTTACACGGGCGTTAGCAATTCCCACTGCTATAGTGTTAGCCGCAGTGCTTAACTTAGCTGGGGCGATGGTTAACGAAGCCGTGGCTACTACCATTGGGAAGGGAATCGTGGCCAGCACTTTCGTCACCGAGCAAGTAGTCTTGGCCGCACTGTTTGGTACTATTATCTGGTTATTCATCACCTGGTGGTTTGGACTGCCGACAAGCTGCTCTCACACAATAATCGGCGCGGTAATCGGTGCTGCCAGTGCTGCCAGCATTCAGTTTTCTGCAGGAGGCGGCCTGCTTAGCTGGAGTTATAACTATGGCATCTTCAACTTCGCCGGCCTGAGAAAGATCTTTTTGGCTTTATTGCTCTCACCAGTCTTTGGCTTATTAGTTGGCATCGCAATGATGATCTTGCTGTCGCACATCTTCGCCCACAGTACGCCCAGTGTTCTCAATCGCTACTTCCGACGCTTACAGATCCTCTCCGCCAGCTTTATGGCCTTTAGCCACGGCAGCAATGATGCACAAAACGCAATGGGAATCATTACTATGGCCCTGGTTTCGGGAGGCTACCTGGGTGCCTTCTTCATTCCCACCTGGGTAAAAGTAATCTCGGCGATTGCCTTAGCGCTGGGCACCGCTGCTGGCGGCTGGCGTATCATCAAAACTTTAGGCCGTAACCTCATTACGCTCAAACCGATCCATGGCTTCGCTGCTGAGACCTCGGGAGCCATGGTAATCCAGGCCTGCACCCACATTGGCGCTCCTATCAGTACCACGCACGTCATCTCCACCGCAATAATGGGGGTAGGGGTCTCCCGCCGACTGTCGGCAGTACGCTGGAAGGTAGCCGGCCAGATCGTGATGGCCTGGATCCTGACGCTGCCCGTTACGGCTGTGTTGGCAGCGTTCTCCTACTGGTTACTCGGCTTCTTCTTCTGAAGCCAGCGCCTATTCTTCACCAAGTCGGCTCAGGATGAGGTCGCACACTTCCCGCACTGCCCCATGTCCAGCCTCACAGACGGTCACATAATCGGCCACCTGGCGGACTGCCGCTACGGCGTTGGCCGGCGCCGCACTATGCCCTACCTCGGCCATCGCCTCCAGATCGGTGACGTCATCTCCCATATAGAGGGCCGCAGAGCGATCAAGCCCGCGCTCTTCCAGCAGCATGCGAACGGCTTGGCTCTTATCCTGGCAGCTATCTATCACCGCTCGGATGCCCAGTTTCTGGGCGCGCGCGCGGGCAATCGGTGAGCAGTCAGCACTGATCAGGACGACTTCAACGCCCGCCCGCTGGAGTCGGACCAGACCCAGCCCATCGTGGACATCAAACCGTTTCATCGCCTGGCCTTCACCTGTAAAATA
>JALGTS010000083.1:3093-8972 GCA_029821255.1 Candidatus Zipacnadia bacterium | reverse complement strand
CAAATGGCCCAATGATCTGCTGATCGCAGACCGCAAAGTTGGCGGCATCCTTCTGGAGCGCCGAGGCGATGCGGTGGTGGTAGGAATTGGCTTAAATGTCAATGGCCCGTCCGAGTCGCTGCAGGTTCGGGTCGGGACACTCCTGACTACTTTGGAGAGCCATTATGGGGCGCCTCTGCCTCGCGAGGAAGTGCTGGTGGGTATACTTGGGAAGATGGATGACACCTACCAGCAGTTTCGCAGCGCTGGGCCGGCAGCGGTCGTCGGCCGATATCGCAGATTTGAGAGTGTGTTGGGCCAGCGTGTGCAAATTAGTGTCGGGCAGGAGATGATCTGCGGAATGGCGATGGCGGTGACAGACACGGGGACGTTGGTGGTTGACACAGCCAAGGGGCGGCGTGAGATTACTGCTGGCGAGGTGGAGCTGGTGACGAGAAGATAGTGAGGTGGCTATCTGCGGACGGGTCTTCCTACTGTGAGGAGACAGTTGTGCTCCTGTTTGGTGTGATAAGCTTCTCGTTGATGGTGAATGTTTCCTGTGTTACAACCTCTGAACTACAAAGCGGCATGCGGATTGCGATGGCTGGCGATGCTGGCCCTCCTATGCTGGCCTGGGTGGGCAACAGCATCGGTAGGGCCGAAGTTGCTGGCAGGCTGCCGGCTGATAGGGCAGGGCAAGTTGGCCAGTGCTGCCCGACAGTTTGAGGCTGCTTACCAGCAAGATAGCCGCTGCGCCGAGGCGCGAGCGGGACTCGGTACTGTGCATCTGTTGCAGGGCGACAGCTCTCAGGCCGTAGCTGACTTCCAAGCAGCAGCAGCGCTGGCCCCTCACTCCTCGCTGGCAAAGCTGGGACTGGTAGCAGCTTACTGCCAGCTTGGCGATGATCAGGCTGGCTTGAGGATCTGCAGTGAGTTGCTGAAGGGCGACTTGTCGGCTACTGAGCGAGCCGAGGTCACTGCTGCGCTTGCCTATCTGCAGTGCCGTCGGGGGCTGTATGACAGCGCGCTGGCTGCAGCCCAGCAGGTGCTGGCTGTTGAGCCGACCCAGCCTCTGGCGCGCTATGTGAGGGCCGCCGCTCTCCTGGCCAGACAGCAGTTTGCCGAGGCCGTTACTGCCACTGAACGACCGCTGATGGGTCTGTCGGTCTGTAGTTTGCTGGTAAGTGACTGTTTGTTTGCTCCAGAAACGTACTATGCCCAAAGGCACCCGGTTGCCGAGGCTGCTCTGTCTCTTCCGGTGTTAGCTGGTCTGCCAGAAGGTGGCGAAGGGCTGTTGCACCAGGAGCCGGATTTCCAGATTATCTCGCCGCGGCACGGTGCGATGGTGTCAGAGAATGTACGAGTGCGCTTGCGGGTCAAAGGCAGGCTGGATATCAACTATGTGGCGGTACTGCTGGGGAAGAAGTTTGTGGGGATGAGCAATCAGATGCCCTTTGATTTGACAGTGATGACGAGGGGTATCGCCGACGGCTGGCAGCAGTTGCGGGTTGACGCTTATGACCGGAAGGGAAATATCCTGCGTACGGCCACGGTGGGAGTGGTTGTGGCCAAGGGCAGCCGCACGCTGACTTCTCAAGAGCTGCATGCCCGGCAGACGACGGCTGAGTTGTTACGGCCCTATCTGCTGTTGCAGCCCCATCCGGGGTTGTGGGAGCACCTGTGTGGGCGTATCTGGGAGGCCCAGAGAGCGTACGAGCAGGCGGTAGATAATTATGAGCAGGCGTTCATCATTTCGCCGCAATTGCCCCGACTGCGGGGCGATTTGCTGGCAGCCTACCAGCATATAGGTGTCCCGACAATGGGTTCACCCAGCGAACTGCACCAGTTAGGTTCTGTGAGTCGGATAGTTGCGCTTACCTTTGACGACGGGCCACATCCTAAGGTTACGCCGTGGATAGTTGATCAACTCGATCGCGTGGGGGCCAAGGCCACCTTCTTTCTGGTCGGCAAACAGGTTGATCTATATCCGGAATTGGTCCGGCAAATCGTGGCCAGAGGTCACACGGTTGGATCACATTCGTATACCCACCGGGATATGCGCAAGCTCAACGGTTGGGAGATTGAGCGTGAGCTGGTGCGCAGCCGTGCTGCCGTTCGCCGGGCTGCTGGGATCAACGTTACCCTCTTCCGGCCCCCGGGTGGCCATTATGATGAGGCCGTCCGTCAAGCTACTGGGCTTTGGGGATACACTACGGTCTTCTGGACAGCTAACATCAGCAACTACTCCGGGGATCCGGCTTCTTATGTGAAGAGCGGGTTGCTCAGAGACATACGGCCCGGCGGTATCTGTCTACTGCACAATGGTGAGGACGAGACGATACAGATTCTGCCGGATTTGTTGCAGGAACTGAAGCGGCGTGGCTTTAAGATGGTGGCGCTGCACGGTACCTCCCCGCAGGCTACACTGGCAAGCAGTCAGGAGGACGGCGATTGATGAGTAGAGGTGTGGCACTACTTGCTCTGGTTGTGGCGTTGTCGGCCACCTATGCTGTTGTCTGGGGGCGGAACGAGGCGGGGGTGGTCAATCTGGAGGAGCAGCCGCACCTGGACGTCAACAGCACGCGCTTTGCGGACTCCTCATTGGTGGACTTCAGTAGCCGGCTTTCTCCATTAGCCCGTGCGGATGGCTTTCTGGCAGTGGACGATCAGGGCCATTTCTGCACCCCTGCCGGCAGGCGAGTCCGCTTTTGGGGCATTAATGTCGCGAAGGATGCTGTCTTTCAACCTCGTACCACCATTGAGGCAATAGCTGACCGGTTCGCCAGGGCTGGTTTCAACTTGGTGCGACTGCATCACATTGATGATGTGGGCGGATTGCTACCGCGCCAGCGGGCTGGCCAGCCGCAGCGCATTGACCCTGAAAAGCTGGATGCAGTTGATTATTGGATCGCGGCGCTGGGCAGGCGGGGAATTTGGGTCTATCTGGATCTGTTGGACTATCGTACCTTCTGGGAGGAAGAAGGCGTTGCCAATGGCAGCCTGTTGGGGCGGGGTGCCAAGCCGTATGCTCTCTTCTCTGATAAGCTCATTGAGTTGCAGATAGAGTATGCCCGCCAGTTATTGGTAGAGCACACAAATCCGTACACAGGTTTGTGTTATGCTGAAGACCCGACGGTCGCTGCGATTGAGCTATGTGACGAGAACGGACTGCTCGCCGATGAAGATGAGTGGCGGCGGATAATGCCGCCCTATCGGCGCGAGCTTATCCAGCGATGGAATAGTTGGCTGCGGGACAAATATGGTACGACTGAGCAGCTTGTCGGAGCCTGGCGCAATGAGGATTGCCCTGAACCGTTGGCTGGCTTTGAAAGCCTCACGGCTGGTACCGTCAGTCTGCCAGGTATGGCGCTCTCTGTTCCGCTGAGTGTTAACCGCTGGGCCGACGCGCGGCAGTTTGCAGCTCAGGTGCACCGTGAATACTTTCAGCGCATGCGCCAGGCACTACGCGGGCTTGGTGTGCGGGTGCCGATAAGTGCGGTGACTGACTTTGAATATCCGGCTGACCTTTTCGCAGTTGCTTCGGAACTGGATTTTGTGGCTGCAAATTACTACTTTGCCCATCCCTTGCTTAAGGCAGATCGGCCTAGTGATGTACTGGCTTATTTTGAAGCGGGTGATCCCTTGGTGGCGCGCGGGCCAGATACTGCCCGGCGGCGGCTGTGTGGGCCACGAGTGGCTGGCAAACCGCTGATAATTCGCGAGTGGAATGTCTGCTGGCCCAATCCGTATCGGGCTGAGGGCCTGCTGCAGGCGGCCCGCTGTGCGGCGCAGCAGGACGTTGACGGTATGATTCTTTTCTCGTACGGTTGCCAGCAAGATTCAGGCAAGCTTTCGTACTTTGATGTATCGGCTGATCCGGCCCGCTGGGGGCTGGTTGCGTTGGCTGGTGAGATCTTTCGTAGGGCGGATATCAAGCAGGATTCAACAGTCTGCGTGGTCTTCAGCGAGCCCGATATATGGCGCAGCGGTGATGGAACCTTAGTTGATGAAGTTTATGATCTGGCAGCTGGCGCCCGCGTGGTTAACTGGTTTCCTGGCTGCCCGCAGGTGGCTGCGGATCGCTTCTATCTGCGGCCAGCGGCCCGACAGCGGAAGAGCGAGGTCCTGGCTCAGGTTACCTTAGGTGGTAGCCCGCAAGTTATCGCTCATCTTCCCAGTCGGATCCCTGTCTCCAGTTCGTACGAGCGGTTTGCCTTCATTGGGAGGCAGGATGCGGGGAGTAATGCGGCGAAAGCTGGTATTGAGGAAAGGATACTGTCGGTACGGGCAGGGCAATTGGACGGTACACTTGCCTGGTGCAGTCTGGACGGGAGGCCAGCGGCGTCGGCGCAGGTGTGGATATTGAAGCATGTCGGGAACTGTCACAATACCGGCCAGCGCAGCCGCCGACACTTTGTGAAGGCCGGCAGCAGTGTCTATGCGCTTCTGGCAGGGGGCATTGCACCCATACTGACCGGGGGGCGGCCCGCCCAGCAGCCGCTGTCAGTGGCTCTCGCTGGGCAAGTTGTAGTGAATATCTTTCAGAGTAGCGGAGTGTGGGAGCTGGTGCGCGACGGTGAGCAGTGGTTCTTCTACTCCGATGTACCAGGAATTAGACTGGAGATTCCCGTACTGCCCGAGCGAGTAGAAGTGACTACGTTCACCGAGCTGGGACAGAAGGCGAACATAGTGACTCAGCCGCTGACCTACCCGCAGGAAGCACTGCTGGTGAGGGTTTGTGCAGCGCGCAACGAAGGCTAATGGTGGCAGCCACTGCAATGAGGGAGGCAGGGAAGCGTAATGACGCCGAATAGCGATAGCAGGCAGATATCAATCTTTGACTGTGTAAGTCCGTTGGATTTTCGGTATTATGGCCAGGATGAAGAACTCAGAGAGCAACTGGCGCCATATATGAGCGAGCGGGGCCGGGTCAGATCGGAAGCGCTGGTTGAGGCCGCGGCGGTTCAGGCGTTGGCGGATCTGGGAGTCTGCTCACAGCAGATTGCGCAAGAAGTCCGCGATGCTGCTGAGCGCGTGGCTCCCGAGGCGATTGCCCAAGAAGAGCGCCGTATTCACCATAATATCCGAGCGCTGGTCAACGTGATGCGCGCTGAGGTCAGCCCGGAAGCTCGGCCCTACATCCATCTGGGCCTGACCAGCTTTGATGTCATTGATACAGCTATGGCCTGGCGCTTTAAGACAGTGACGAAAGAAGTGATAATCCCGTGGTTGCTGGACCTGGAGCAAGTTCTTATCAATCTGGCCCGCCGTGAAAAGGACACCCTGCAGATCGGTCGTACCCATGGCCAGCATGCCGAGCCGATAACCTTTGGCTTTGCGGTAGCTGAATATGTCAGCCGCCTGGGCGGCCGCATTGAGGCGGTGCAGGCCGCCGCCGCTAACCTGCGTGGGAAGATCAGTGGTGCAGTGGGTGCCTACAATGCCAGTAGTCTGTTGGTGGCTGATCCTCAGAGGTTTGAGCGAGAAGTGCTGGAACAACTGGGGCTGAAGCCCTCACCGTATTCAACGCAGATTGTTGAGGCCGAATTTATGACAGACTACATTCATACGCTCGTCTCAACGTTTGGCGTCCTGGCCAATCTAGCCGATGATATGCGTCATCTGCAGCGTACTGAGATCGCCGAGGTGGGGGAGGCCTTCGCGAGTGAGCAGGTTGGCTCCTCGACTATGCCCCACAAGCGCAACCCATGGAATTTTGAGAACGTTAAGAGTATGTGGAAGGTGTTTATGCCGCGAATGCTGACGGTCTACGCTGATCAGATTTCTGAACATCAGCGAGATTTGAGCAATTCAGCCTCGGGAAGATTTCTGCCCGAGCTTGTTGTAGCACTTGTCTGCACGGTGAAGAGGTTGGCTCGAGTTATGAGCCGGCTGGTGAT
>JALGTS010000083.1:0-3085 GCA_029821255.1 Candidatus Zipacnadia bacterium | reverse complement strand
CCGGCTGGTGATGGACAGTGAGCAGATGCGCAGGAACTTTGAAAGTAATGCTGCGATGATTGCCGCTGAGCCCGCCTACATCTTGCTTGCGGCTGCCGGCCATCCCGACGCTCACGAAGCGGTTCGGAGGCTTACTCTGGAGGCCCAGCGCACGGGGCGGCCGTTTGTTGAGCTATTGGAGAACTCGGAGGAGCTGGCTCCGTACCTGGCAAAATTCACTGGGCCGCAGTGGACGCTACTACGTGACCCGAGCCTTTATACTGGAATTGCGGCCCAAAAGACCGTTGAGGTCTGTGAAATGTGGGAAAAGAGATTGGAGATAGCTTAGACTGCAGACGATGTCCACTTCGTCGGGCAACGGCTGCCGGAGGGGGCTTTAAGCGTTCGGGAACTTGACACAGGGGCCGAGAAGCGCTATTCTTTGATTGTTATGAGGAAGATGGAAATAGACTACGAAGCCTTAGCCAATCTGGACAAGGAAGCATTCCTTGAGTTTGAAGAAGAACTCAAGCGGAAGATAGCCCGCGAAGCCCAGGAGAGCAGCGAGTCTAACAAGAAGGGGCGGGGCAGACAGCGGTAGGATTAGTTAGCAGTCATTGGTGGCAGTGAAACAGGTGGCGGAGTAGCTCAGTTGGTTAGAGCGCGCGGTTCATACCCGCGTGGTCGGGGGTTCGAATCCCTCCTCCGCTACCAATTCTGTTTTGCGTTGAGTTTTATAGCATTAGCGCCTGGTCTGCTGATGGCTGCTCGGTGCACTGGTGTGTGGTGCGCGGTGGTTGTCTTTGCGCTGGGGTATAATGGTAGGGAGCCCCGAGGTATGAATAGCATATCCAACGAAGATCTCCGCTGGCTGCTCGCACTTGTTGAGCGGGAGAAGTTGGCCGAAATTGAGGTGCATATAGGAGAGTCACAGGTCGTAGTGAGAACTTCTGAGGCTCTCGCTTTAAACTCGCTGCTGTCCCAAGCATCAGAGGACCAGATGCCGCGTGGGCCGGAGTTGGATGAGCATCATATTCCTGTGCTTTCCCCGCTGGCGGGTGTTTTCTACTGCCGCCCCTCTCCGGAAGCAGATCCTTTTGTGGCCACTGGCGATGAGGTGGTCTACGGTGACACGGTTGGTCTTATTGAGGCAATGAAGCTGTTCAACGAGGTTCTTGCGCCTGCCACGGGGGTTATTAGCAAGATATTGGCGGAAGATGGCCAGCGAGTTGCAGCAGACGAAGTGTTGATGATCATTGAAACGTAGTTGGATTTACAACTGCTGGCGAGGTGTGCAGATGCGTGACGGAATCATACAGGTTGGGATACTGGGAGCCGGCGTGGTTGGCGGTGGGCTTTACCAGATATTGCAGAAAAACGCCGAGCATATAAGGCAGGTAGCTGAAGTAGGGATTGAAGTAGCTGCCGTCTGTGATGTTGACTGGGAGCGCCCTCGCGACTTTTCAGTGCCTCTGGATCTGAGAACCACCGATGCCTATAAAGTTATCAACGATCCGGACATTGACATAATCGTGGAGTCTATTGGTGGCTCAGAGGCAGCGCTGGACTACGTAACCGCGGCAATCCAGGCGGGCAAGAGTGTAGTCACCCCCAACAAGGAGATGATCGCCCGTCATGGCGAGCAGATCCTCTCACTGGCGGCCCAGCACGGGGTAGATATCCAGTTTGAAGGTAGTGTCGGCGGAGTCATACCGGTGCTGCGCTCGCTCAAGGAGAGTCTGGCGTCGGCCCAGATTGACCAGATAATTGGTATTGTCAATGGGACGACCAACTATATTCTTACCGAGATGACCGAGGCCGGGGCGGACTTTGCGGAGGTGCTGGCAGCTGCCCAGCGCGAAGGCTATGCTGAAGCTGATCCTACTGCTGACATTGAGGGCACTGATGCTGTCAACAAGCTGGCAATTCTGGCGGCGCTGGCCTTTGGCGCTCGTGTGCCGGTTGAGGAGATATATCGCGAAGGCATATCGCATATCACACCCACAGATATCGACTATGCCCGGCAGATGGGGTATGTGATCAAGCTGCTGGCAATCGGCACCCGCAACGGGGACCAACTGGAGCTGCGTGTTCATCCGGCTTTGCTGCCTGACCAGCACCCGCTGGCGGCGGTGCGAGGGGTGTTCAATGCGATATTCATTTCTGGTCCCGAGTGCGGTGAGGTGATGCTTTACGGGCAGGGTGCGGGAGCGTTGCCTACGGGCACGGCTGTGGCAGGTGATGTTATTGACTGTGCCCGCAACATTGTCCATGGCAGTCGCGGTCGGACTCCGTGCAGTTGCGAAGGGGAGGCCCACCTGCGGCCGATGGGTGAAATTGAGAGTAGTGCTTATGTCCGGATGCGCGTAGCCGATCGGCCAGGCGTTCTGGGCAAGATTGCTACACTACTGGGTCGTGAGAGCGTTAGTGTTGAATCCGTCATCCAAAGGGCATCGGGCAATGGGGTCGCCGAGATCGTTTGGGTTATGCACAAGGGGCCGGAGCAGCGCCTGCAGGCGGCGCTGAGTGCCATCGGTGAACTGGATGTTGTCAAGGAAATATGCAGCGTGATTCGGGTGGTGGATGAATAGTGGCTGACTGCTGGAAAGAACATGCTGGACGTTGGCGCGGAGTGATTGAGGAGTACCGGCAGTATCTTCCTGTCACCGAGCAGACGCCGGTGATAACTTTGCTGGAAGGCGATACCCCTTTGATCCCCTCCCAGGCCATTGGGCCACAGTTGCCTGGTAGTATTGACCTGTATTTTAAATATGAGGGTGTCAATCCCACCGCTTCCTTCAAGGACCGGGGGATGACCATGGCCGTCTCCAAGGCCAAAGAAGACGGCGCCCGGGTAACGATGTGTGCTTCTACGGGCAACACCTCAGCGGCGGCGGCAGCGTATTCAGCGATAGCAGGGATGCAATCGGTGGTACTCATTCCCGATGGTTATGTGGCGCTGGGGAAGCTGTCCCAGGCGCTGGCCCATGGGGCGCGGGTTATTCAGATTGCAGGAAATTTTGATGATTGTCTGGATATTGTCCGCGAGATCACCGATAATTATCCAGTAGCGCTGGTTAATTCGCTTAATCCATATCGGCTGGAG
>JALGTS010000082.1 GCA_029821255.1 Candidatus Zipacnadia bacterium | reverse complement strand
TCCTCCATGACGAATCAGTCAGCATATTCAACTTAGAGCCACTGGCGTGCTGCCAGAAAAAATCCCGGGAGCAACGTCAACGCTGGCGCCAGCAGCGCTTTGCCGCATGGCTATCTGGTAGCCAGAATCAGCGGATAAGTTGGGAGGGGAAGTCCCTCGTCAATCTTCCTCCGCGCCACTATTTCCCCCCGACCGGAACAGAGGAGCTGCGGGGGCTGCTGCTTGGGCTGCTGAATAGCCACAGGATTGGCCACACATTGGGCTTACTACGAACGATTGACTATTATAACCGCACCCTGACCATCTTGGCTCCGCCCCAGGCCCAGTCGGCACCAGTTATCCAGTTCGGCCGGCTGCGACTGGAGCCCGACGGGACAGCCATACCAGGCCGACTCCGGCTCTTTAATGCTACTCGGTAACACAGATGAAAGCGAACACAAATCACTTAGGTGCCCCACAATACGATGAATTGATTAAGACCATCCACGAGCTGCTGCAGACACGACGTGATTGCACATGTGGTCGGCTTCACCAGACCTCCACCCGGCAGGTGATCATTGCCTCAGGAGCATTAAACCAGCTTCCGACAGCGGTTACCGAGTTGCAGTTGACCGGCAAGGCGTTATTGGTGGCCGATGCAAATACCTACCAAGCAGCCGGCCGCCAAGCCGAGGATGTGCTCACGCAGGCCGGCTCTACCACAACCCGGCTGCTGCTTGAACCAGAACCAGGGCAGAGGGAGGTTGAAGCTACCGACGAGCCAGTTCAAACGGTCCAGCAGGAAGCTGCCGGCTGCGATTACCTGATTGCGGTAGGCAGCGGGACGATAAATGATATCGTCAAGTTGGCCTCCACCCGCCTCAAAATCCCCTACTTGGCGGTGGCCACGGCTGCTTCTATGACTGGCTATTCCTCGGGAATCGCTGCCATCCGCAGTGGCGCCATTAAGCAAACTCTTCCCGCCGCTCCGCCTGTCGCCATCGTCGCCGATATTGACATCATCGCGAGCGCTCCGATACAGATGCAGGCTGCTGGAGTAGGCGATCTGGTCTCGCGCTCGCTCAGCAGCACTGACTGGAAGCTATCTTCACTGCTGCGGGGCGACTACTTCTGCCCGTGGATTGCTCAGACTGTTGACCAGGCTGATCAGCAATGTCGCGCCGTAGCCACCGACATCTCTCAGGGCGGTCCTGGGGCACTTTCGGTACTGACCGCGGGGTTGATACTGGCAGGAATTGCTATGAAGATGGCGGAGACTTCCGCCCCAGGATCAGGAGGTGGGCACTTGATTTCCCACTATTGGGATATGACCGCGCCAGCAAGCGGGCGTACTCGTAACCTGCACGGTCTACAAGTCGCACTGGGAGATTTGATCTGCGCGGCGCTCTACGAGAAGCTGTGGCCGCGCTTGGCGGAGATTGATCTGGACAAGGTAGTAGCCAACCGCCCATGTGCGGAAGAATTTGCCGCCCAGACCTACCAACACTACGCCTCTCTAATTGGGCCGGAGGCCGCCCAGCAGGTGACGCAAGCAGCCCTGAGTAAATATGCAGAAGGCGAGCAGCTATACAACCAACTGGCGCCGGTTGTTGCTGAACCCAACCAGGTGTGGCAGAAACTATCGCCTCTTTTCAGCTCCGCCGCACAGCTAAGACGAATCTACCAACAGGCAGGTATTCCCTGCACAGCAACCGCTCTGGGCATCAGCAAAGCTGATCTGGACAATGCTTACCGGTTCGCCAGTCGCTTCCGCGACCGCTATACCATACTGGATTTAGCCTGTGATCTGGGACTGCTTGAGGAGTTGCGCGAAGAAGTGTTCGCTGATGCCCAAGTGGCCAGATAGAGGGGCTGACCGAGGTGGCCTGCGACGGCCTTATCACACAATCCCCTACGCTGCCTAATCACATAGATAGAGCGAGGCCGAAGCTCGTGGTAAATTCTACATTCTTGCACGGATCCAGTTGACTACTTACGAGCTTTCTGATAGGATTTAGATGACATGAACAATGGCAATACCGATGGCCGAGTACTGGTATTGAATCAGAACTACGAACCGCTCAATATCTGCCGCTGGCAACGAGCGGTGTCGCTGGTCTACCTGGACAAGGCAGTGGTGGTGGAAGCCGACTCGCGGGTGCTCCGCTCGCCGTCCATGACCATGCGACTGCCGTCGGTGGTGCGATTGGTACACTACATCCGCCGACCCTTGCCAGAGATAAGGCTTTCTCGGCAGAGCCTGATGGAGCGAGATAACTATACCTGCCAGTACTGTGGCAAAAAGAGCAAACACTTGACCGTTGACCATGTTATTCCCCGCGAACGGGGCGGGCGCCATGAATGGAGTAACTTGGTGGCCTGCTGCGTGGAGTGTAACAACCGCAAGGGCAACCGCACTCCGCATGAGGCTGGCATGAAATTGCTACGGGAGCCGCAACAACCGCACTTCATCCCCTACTTGAGTTTCTCAGCGATGCGCCAGGCACTTAGTAACAAAGTCTGGCGCGACTACCTCGAGCCATTCGCCCCCCACTTAGTGCCAGACTGAACTGGGAAAGCTATCCAGGCCTATCCTGCGGAGATTTGCTATGAGTTATGAACGAGGTATGGCAGCGCTTCACCTGGAGATGACTGATTGCGTTCCCCGCACTGAATACTCTGCCCATCGCCATTGGGATCTAATTCAAGCAGTTACCGGCATCGCCGTCTCAGAAGATAGTCCTGAGGAGGTCCAAGCCGAAGCCTCACGTGCCTTCGTCAGTGCCTGGGACTACGACCTGATGTGGGCCACCGCGATAAGCTGCGCTGTCTTCGGAGAAGTGCGGACGAAGATGGGGCATGCTGTCTACGCCGCCGGAGGCGTAGACTACTCCGACGAAATTAGTTCACCATTCTCCGGACCCGACGAGGTCCTGGACTTTGACCCCGATGAACAGTTACCACACTGGAGCGCACCACAGATATACCAGATGTACATAGACCAATATGAGCGATCCTGTGAGCAATGGCCCAATTGTGTGAATATGTCTGGAATATATGTTTCGCTTATATCGGGCCTAATTGATCTGTTCGGCTGGGACCTGCTGCTGACAGCACTGGGCCTGGACGCAAATAGGTTCGGCGAGATGACTAATCGTTACTCACGGTGGATTCAGCAGTTCTTTGATGTACTGGCAGAGACCGATATCCCTGTAGTAATGGTGCATGATGATATTGTTTGGACTATGGGGGCATTCTGCCGGCCCGATTGGTACCGACAGTACGTGTTTCCCAATCTCAAGCGGCAGATAGCACCATTGCGGGAGGCCGGAAAGATCATCCTGTTTACTTCGGACGGCAATTATACTCAGTTCGTTGATGATATAGCCGACTGCGGAGTCAGTGGCTTTGTTATGGAACCTACCACCGATATGCAGTATATCGCCGACAAATACGGCAAGACCCACTCCTTCATTGGCAACGCCGATACTCGGATACTGCTGAGAGGCACGAAGCAGGAAATTCGTGCCGAGGTGCAGCGCTGTATGGACATCGGCAAAGACTGTCCCGGCTTCTTTATGGCCGTGGGCAACCACATTCCCCCCAATACTCCGGTTGCATCGGCACTCTACTATAATGAATGTTACCAGCAACTGAGGAGGCGTTGAGGCAAGGTGATGCTACACAAAACAGACACTGATAAGATTTCAGGAAAAATGAGAAGGCCCTTTGTAATGAATGATGAATAATAAGGCAATTTGTTCTATTCAACATATAACAAAGTTCAGGAGGAATAAAATGCCACAGAAACTGCCAGAGACACCAGGAGACACGACGTGGTTTGTACACGACCGCTTCGGGATGTTCATTCACTGGGGTATTTATGCAGCGGCGGCTCGCCACGAATGGGTGAAGAAGCGCGAAGAGATGACCGACGAGGAGTACCAGAAATACTTTGACCACTTCGACCCCGACCTGTATGACCCGAAAAAATGGGCGCGGCTGGCCCGGCAGGCGGGGATGAAGTATTTCGTCATCACCACCAAACACCATGACGGATTTTGCCTCTGGGATTCGCAGCTTACCGACTACAAAGCCACCAACACTCCTTACGGGCAGGACCTCATTGCACCTATGGTGGAGGCATTTCGGGCTGAAGGGCTGAAGGTTGGCTTCTACCACTCGCTAATCGACTGGCACCACCCACAGTTCCCCATTGATGCGCTTCATCCCCAGTGTAATGATGAAGAGGCATTGAAGACCAACAAGGACCGCAATATGGCCGAATATGTTGACTATCTTCATGGCCAGGTGCGAGAGCTACTCACCAATTATGGGAAGATTGATCTGTTGTTCTTCGACTTCTCCTACTCGGGACGCGAAGGCGAGGGCCTCCTGGCCCCCGGCAAAGGCAAAGACGACTGGCAGGCAGAGAAGCTGATTGCGATGGTCCGCGAGCTGCAGCCCGGCATCGTCATCAATGATCGCACCGAGATTCCGCAGGACTATACGACACCCGAGCAAGTTCAGCCCCCCGGGCCGGTCACAGTGGACGGGAAGCCGGTACTTTGGGAGGCCTGTCAGACCTTCAGCGGTAGCTGGGGCTATTACCGGGATGAGTACACCTGGAAATCCTCAGAGATGCTGGTGCAGATGCTGATTGATAGCGTTTCCAAGGGCGGCAACATGATACTCAATGTCGGGCCCAACGCGCGCGGTGAGATCGAGCCACGCGCAGTGGAGCGCCTGGAGGCGATAGGCGAGTGGATGCGCCTGCACGGCCGTTCAATCTATGGATGTGGGCCCAGTGACTTCCCCGCGCCGCCGGACTGCCGCTATACCCAAAATGACAATCGGTTGTACCTGCACCTGTTCGCCTGGCCCTTCAAGTGCGTACGACTCAAGGGCCTGGCAGGCAAAGTTGAATATGCGCAACTGCTTAATGATGCCTCAGAGATCCAATTCCGCGAAGGCGGCCCGGTAGGTTACCATCTCGCACCCGAGAGCTCTGATACCGTTATCTTGGAGCTTCCGGTGATTAAACCACCCGTGCTTGTGCCAGTGATAGAACTGTTCCTCAAGTAGAACAGCCCCGTGCAGTCAGCACTTGGTGCAAAGCAGACGCCAACATAAAGGCGAGCGAACGAACAGGGCTGGCCGGCCCTGTTCGTTCTATGTCACCCGGTCAGCAAGCGCTTCAGCCAGATCCTCGGTGGTGCAGCGGGCAAGCAGACCAGGCAGGACTCCGTGGACCCCGTCCTGGTAGCGATAAAAGCGGCTCTCAACGAAACTGTCCATATCAGGGATACCGCCAGGCAACTCAAGGCCGACAGACTCGTCAAGCAAGGCTGCCAGAGTTGCATATATGGTAGTAGGCCCGGGATCTGCGTAGAGAGTAACCCTGGGCGTCGGGAATTCGTCCCGGGCAAATTTGATGGCCCGCAACAGGTCAAAGACACGCATCGCACAGAGGCTATCCCCCAGGAAGACAGCCTCACACAGCAGCTTGAAGTTCGTACCGTAGTACCAGTCGCGATCCTGTGGTCCCACTTTACGAGGCATAAGCGCCCCCCATCCACGCACGTCCAACACCAATAGTTGCTGGCCAGCCCGGCACCGCTGGCGAATCCAGTTCTCGCGCCGGGGTGCATCGGGGGTGCCACCAGCAAAAAGAGCAATGGTTAATGGCAAAGCCGTGTTGTCGTCGGCAGGATGTAAACACAAGTGCAGGCCGGCATTGATGATATCCTGCTCCGACCACCACCAGTACTTCTGGCAATACAAATCCGCTTCATAGGTCTCTCCATAAACACGGGGATGAAACTCGACGGGCCGGCGGCCCTCCTTAACCTGCGCGGAGAGCCAGTCGCGAAGCTCCTCTACGCTGTGCCGCTCGCCGAGCTGCTGCTGACGCTCACCCCGGTTGAGCTGCCAGACAGTGGTGGCGGCGGGATCATCGCCCAGCAATTGGCCGGTTTCAGTAGCCCATAGTTCTTCGGGGGTGAAGAGCTTAGATTCCCGCCAGGTCAATTCGTCGGCTGACTTGCCTTGCAGGTGCTGGCAA